>JAHIVM010000034.1 GCA_018816665.1 Candidatus Zixiibacteriota bacterium | reverse complement strand
CGGGCAATACCGGAGAGTTCGGTTTCGCAACGATGAATGTAACGGGGCAGTTCACGATTCTCCGGATCAAGAGCCAGGGCCTTGCGCCATACCGCAACGGCCTCCTCGCAGCGCGACTGACCGTAGTAGTCTATACCCAGGTAGCGGTAGGCGGTCAGGAGAAGCTGGTGGACCGACGGCGTTCCCGGCGCCAGGCTGTCGACCGATTCGAAGACCGCTATGGCCCTCTCCAGGTTGCCAGCCTCGAACAGATTGCGACCCCGCGCCAGTTGATCCTTGATGTCCGCCGGATCGGCGGCCTCACTGACGGAGCCGAGACCGACTGCAATGATCATTACTACGGCAAGCTGGCACAGAGACATACACGCCAAATGTCTGCGTACTCTCCAATTCATAGTTAGCTTGTCGGTCGATTGGCTGAAATGTCTTAACCCGCTAGCTGACAACCAGATGGGTGCGAGCTTTTGATGCAACAAGACGGTGTATTACTCGTATAGTGTATCATATTACACACGTTGTGTATCGTCTGGAGTAAGAAATGGATCGAAAACTGATGGAACGTGAGGCTCGCCGGGAGTTCGTACTCGACGCCGCTCGCGGGCTTTTTGCCGAGAAGGGCGTTGACACGACCAGCATGGACGATATCGCCGCAGCGGTGGGCTATACCCGACGGACCCTCTATAGTTATTTTAAGAGACGCGATGAGATTTCGCTGCTGGTATTTACTGAGGACCTCGCCATGAGATGGCGGGCTCAGAAAGCAGCCATCGCAACCGTCATCTCGGGGCGGGACAAGATTATCGCCTGGGGCGAGTCTTTCTATCGTTTTGCCGGGGCCAACCCCCACGCCATGCGCCTGCAGTTCTACTGGGACTTCAAGGGGATTGATCGGGAGCGCCTCAGCGATGAAACGTTTGCGACTTTCGAGACCCTCAACAACGAGTTGGCCGATGGTCTCCGGGCGATGTTTCGACTGGGCGTCTCCGACGGCTCCCTGCGGGCCGACCTCAATATCGACATGAGCATCAGTCAGTATCTGTATTCGCTGCGCAGTATTCTTAATCGCGCGCTCTCTCCTGCATATACATTCGCCCGGTTTGATCCCGATGACTACGTGAATCATTACCTGGATCTTTTCGACCGGGGCATCCGCAATACCGGAGGTGACAACCAATGAAAGCTTCAACCCTGTTCCATCTCTTTTCGATCACGGCAATGATCTGGCTCCTTGCGCTGTCCACCGTCGCCGGCGGCGTCGATCCCGATCTCGGCCCGCCTCCCGGATCGTACGCAATCACATCAGAGGACGGCACAATCCGAATTCCGTTTGAACTGTACCGCGGTGACATCCGCATGAATGCCGTGATGCAGGGTCGTCCGGTGCGCATGTTGATTGACAATGGCTTCCTGTGGGATGAGCTGTTGATTTTTGGCAGTCCGCTGATCGATTCACTCAATCTCAAATACGAGGGCGAGGCTGAAGTTGGCGGCGGCGGCGAGGGCAATCCGGTACCCTCAAAGATCGCCACCGGCATTACCATCGGTTTCCCCGGCGTGGAGTTTTACGACCAAACGGCAATCGTCACACCGTACAGTTCCGGTCTTACCGACATGTGGACCGGCACCGAGGGGCAGGTGAGCGCGACCTTTCTCAAACACTTCGTGGTCGATGTGAATTTCGACGATATGGTGATGACGCTTACGGAGCCCGACAAGTTTGCGTACACCGGCAACGGAATCGAGTTGCCGATGATTCATCTGCCCGAGGGACCCTGGGGAATCCCCGCCACCCTGGAGTTTGACAACGGTCACCGGGCGACAATTGACCTCACCATGGATCTTGGAGATCACAATCCCCTGCACCTGATAACCGGAGGTCAGCACAATCTGCCGTTGCCGGAGAAGTCTCTGGCAGCCACGCTGGGGTTCGGCGTACAGGGGCCGATCCACGGGCATTTCGGGCGGGTCAAGGCGGTGTATCTCGGCAAATACCGCCTGAACAGTGTTCTTACCGGCTTCGTGGCATCTGACGAACATGCCGCGGCGTTTGGTGAGGCCACGGTGGGCCTCGGTCTGCTCCAGCGCTTCAATTTCATCTACGACTATCCGTCGCATCGCATGTTCATTGAACCAAATCACACATTCGGCGATCCGTTTCCGTTTGATATGTCGGGGTTGCAAATGAACCGAGGCGGTCCCGACTATCTGGAGGTGCGGCGCGTGTATGCCAATTCACCCGCGGCCGATGCCGGTATAGTGGTCGGCGATCGCGTGACCAACATCAACGGACGACCCGCCCTGGACTACGATGTCTGGGAACTGCGCCCGATCATGCGACAGGAAGGATCAGTTGTAACCCTGACGGTGATTCGCGACGAAAAGAAAGTAGATATCCCAATTACGCTTCGTGCCGTGCTGTAATACGACTGCGAAGGACACCGTCAGAAAGCGGGATCAAGCCGAATTCCGGCACGGGCGGTAGAAACCACGCGCACTACTCCAGGGCGCGAAGATCCTCACGCGCGGGATTGAATACGTCGATTACATAACAGTCCTTGCGCGCCACCGCTGCATGCGGCACCTGTGACGGCAGGACAATTGCCGTGCCCGGTGTAAGCACATTGCTCTGACCGTCAACCAGCAGCTCCAGTTCGCCCTCGATAAGGTTGGATATCTGTTCATGGTGATGCGAGTGTTCCGGCACTTCAGCACCGGCCTTCAGTCGAACATGGGCTACAGTGATGTTTTCGGTATGCATGACTCGCGCGGTGACGCCCTCGGCCAGAGTGATTTCCTTGAGGTTTTTGAGATGTGTAACTGCCATGCCAGTCTCCTTGCTGCGGATTCAACTATGGATTGTGAAGCGGTACGCAGTGATGCGACTGCAACATCCGTAGCAAAACACCCGCCCACAATAAAAAAAGTGCCGTCGAGTACCTGGCCGGTGTGCCGGTTATGCCGTATCCATTCCCGTCACCAGATCAAAGCCGGACTTCTTCAGGTTTCTCAACATCCCCCGACTGCGCTGTTCAACCCTCTCCGAGGAGAACTTCTGGACCGAAAGCGCCTGTGCGATCCCGGACAAACCCTGCTCGGCAAGTTCCGCCTTGCGACTGTCCGGGACGGTGTCCCACACCCGGTCACGTTCGGCATACCAGGCATTGATGTCGTCATCCGTCGGTTTATGATAGCGGTTGCGGTGTACGACCGCCTCCAGCGGAAGACGCTGACTGAGTTTTGGCGTCACTTCCGGATACCCCAGACACACCATGCCGGCCGGAAACACCAGTTCGGGCGCGCCAAACAACTCATGTACATCCAGCTCCAAGCCTCCGCCCAGGTAGCAGGTGCCAAGTCCCAGACTCTCCGCCGCTATCACAATGTTCTGGAGCGCGATGAGGGCGTCAGATACGGCCAGGAAAAAACTGTAGGGACGGTGATTGATGACCTCCCGCTCGCTGTGCATGGTCAGCCAGCGGCGAACCCGGAACTGATCGGCCAGGGCCAGCACCGCCACCGAACATCCCGAACGCGAGATGAACGGAACCTCAAGGGCTTGATCGAGTTTCTCCAGAGTCTCAGGATCATCCACCACCAGCAACGTGTACAACTGCAGGTTCCCGCCGGTGGCGGCGCGGGTGCCGGCGGCTAGTATTGTGTCGAGAATGTCAGGTTCAATCGGTCTGTCGGTGTATTTTCGGACCGAACGATGATCCATCAGGCTGTTGATAACGGGATTCATCTACATCTCCCCTTGTAATGGCTTCTATGAGGCGCACCGAGCCCTGCCGGGCGATTTTGTGTCTGTACTCGATATGTACTCACCGTCGCGGTCAAAATTCAACTATGAATACTACTCACGAAGTATGCGATCAGCGCGCAAGAAACCGTCGTGCTTTGGCGGACGTGCGGACAGGGATGGCGCGACACAGGGTTATGGTGGGATATCTGGTGGAGAAACCAACTCTCGATCAAAAACGAAGGGACAGCGATACTCCGCCGGCGTCGCCAACTTGCGACGGAGCAATCCTCAATCCGCCCTGGCGTCGACCGCGGCGGGCTACTGTCAGTCCCACGTAAGTGCCGAGAATCCCTCCGGCTACTATGTCACTCAGGAAGTGCTTGCCCTCCTGAAGACGCGACAGCCCCACGTACGATGCCAGGGTAAAGGCGGGAATCCCCCATCGGGCGCCGTATCTCCCCTGAATAACACCGGCGACCGCAAAGGCCGACGAAGTGTGTCCGGAGGGATATGAATATGGAGCGCCATTGGGTCGTTTTCGGTTGATTGCACCTTTGAGTGCGGCGGTGGCGAAACCGTTGATGGCCTGGGCGCGCAGGAGATCGGAACCCAGAGACTGCGCTGAGTTGGAGCCGGCAATACCGCCGATACTCCAGATAGCGGCCGATGCTGAGACCGGCAGAATACCCTGACCGAGAATCTCACCGGCCTCGAAGAAGTTATCGGCGAATATCGACGGTCCCCAGAGTTCCGTAAGTTCAGCAGATTCGTTGTTGAAATCGGAGTGGAATGCCGACGGGGCCAGGCTGATGCCGCCCACAATGCCGTAGAACGTGCGATCACTCAGCATGTAGCTTATGTCGCCCCACAGCCGGCCTACAATTGACCCTTCTGACTGGACTGGCTCGGACGATTGCGAAGAGGAAAGGCTGCTGCCGGGTTCACCGGCAACAACCTGAGTGTATGTAGAAACCAGAAAAAAAAGGGCGATGCTGATTGTGCGAATTGATGCGTGCGACATAGATGAGAACTGCATACCGTTAACTCCCTTCGCGGCCGGTCAATGTGATACAAAGACGCCGCGAGATGTAGTGATTATCGTTACCGTTAGCAGTTCGTTGTGAGTGCGATACTTCTCCTCTGCTTCCGCCGCATCAATTTTCAGGGCGGAGAACACCTTTTCCTGGATCTCTTTCTGGTGGATACGAATACTGCCGCCGCCGATCTCAATACCGTTCAAGACGAGATCATAGGCCCTGCTCAGCACCGAACCAGGATCCGAGGAAAGCTTCTCGATCTCGTCCGACTTAGGCGCTGTAAAGGGATGGTGAATGGCAACATATCGTTTTTCCTCCTGGTCATACTCCAGAAGGGGAAAATCGGTTATCCAGACAAATTCAAAAACGCTCTTGTCAACGAGCTTCAGACGACGGGCCAGTTCCATCCGCAGCTCTGCCAGGACCTGGTTGACTATCTTCGGCTTGTCTGCCATAAAGAACAACAGGTCTCCCTCTTCAGCGGCCAGGGCTCTGTTCATGTCGTCAAGTTCGTTTTCCTTGAAAAACTTGGCAATGGGAGACTGCCAGG
>JAHIVM010000461.1 GCA_018816665.1 Candidatus Zixiibacteriota bacterium | reverse complement strand
AGGGGGACCGGTCGCAACTGGTTGTGGTGGTTGCCACCACCCGGGCCGGGGAGACCGCGGATGTTTCCTGGGATGACGATGATCTGATCGGGTGGCGTGAGTCGCTCGCCCGGGGCAGGGCAGTAGTCGGCTCGGTGAGAACATTTCCGTCCGTCGAGCAGGAGCACCTCAGATCGCATGGTATCGGTTCGATAGTGGCTGTTCCCATAGTCATCCGCGACCGCTGGTTTGGGTATCTTCGCCTGGTCAGCAGTGACGAGGAACGGCAATGGGACGACGAGGATGTCCGCCTGCTGAAGACGATGGCTGAGGTCATCGGCCTGCATATCGAGCGGAATCGCGCCCGTGCGGCGGTGCTTGACAGCGAACAGCGATACAGCACGCTGGTGGAGACGGCCCCCGACGGGATTGCGGCCATTTGCGAGGAAACACGACTGTTTTTGTTTGCCAACTCCGGCATGTGCGGCCTGACGGGGTACGAGAGTCCGGAGTTACTCAGGCTCTCGCTGGATCAGCTCATATCGTGTGAGGCTCGCGAGGAGCCGCTCACCCTGTTGTGGCGTCGCGACGAACGAGAGCAGTACAACCTTGCCAATGTACCGATGGTGCGGAAGACCGGCGAAGTGATTTATGTCAATATACGGGGCGTCAAGGGTACCATATCGGGCGTGCCGGCGATTATCGGATTCTTCCGGGATGTCACCGAGATTCTGCAGAAGGAGCGCATGCTGCAACAGCAGAAGCAGAATCTAAAGGAACTCACCAACCACGTTATTCAACTGCAGGAGCATGACCGTCGCTACGTAGCCCGGGAACTTCACGACGGTGTGGGGCAGTTACTATCGCTGACCCGGCTGCACCTGGAGAGAGCCTTACTCCAACATAACGGCGGAGGGCGCAACTCACTTCTGCAGGCATCCGAGACGATCACTGCGGCGGCCGATGACCTGCGTCGCATAGCAACGCGGATGCGGCCGGAGATGCTTGACCATCTGGGTCTGATCCCGACCATGGAATGGTACCTGCGCACCTTCACCTCCGGTATTGAATCGACCCTGGAAGTTCATGGGACCGCACGCCAGTTGGAAACCAACTGTGAGACGAACCTGTTTCGCGTGTTTCAGGAACTGCTTGCCAATGTCCACCGACACTCACGCGCCAAGCGGGTATCGGTGACAGTGACGTTTGAGGACAATGCCGTGCGTATGGTTGTGCGGGACGATGGGATAGGGTTTTCGGTCGACGGTGTGAAGCGACGTCGGTCGCTGCATTCAAGCTTCGGGCTTCTGAACATGACCGAACGAATTGACCTGCTCAGGGGAAAACTGGATATTGAGAGCGGGAGCGGAATCGGCACCACGGTGACGATATCGGTCCCTAACGTATGAGGTAGAGGGTGGCAACAATACGTGTGTTTCTAGTGGATGATCATCAACTGGTCAGGGACGCGCTGGCCCGCTTGATAACGCTATGGGATGGGTTTGAGATTGTCGGCGAGGCGGGAGACGGAAGACAGGCGCTGGAGCGTTTGGCCACCGTTCGCCCGGATGTCATCCTGCTGGATATCTCCATGCCGGAGATGAACGGTATTACGGCTTTGCAGCAGATACGGCGGATATGTCCAACCGCGCGGATAATCATTCTGTCGGCGTCGGACCGGGGCTCGTACGTGTCAAGTGCGCTCAAGCAGGGCGCGCAGGGGTATGTGCTGAAGGACCACAGCTCCGATGAGCTGAAGGAGGCGATTGCGACGGTGATGCGGGGCGATGTATACCTGGCACCCAAAGTCAACCAGATGGTCATCCAGGGTTATGTCGGACAGACGGGCGAGAACAGCTGCACGTCGCCGGTCGACTCCCTGTCGACGCGGGAGCGGGAGGTGTTTCAGCTTATCGCTGAAGGGTGCACGAATGCGGATGTCGCAGAGAAGCTCAACATAGCCTGCAAGACCGTGGAAAATCATCGTCACAATCTGATGCAGAAACTTAACTGCACGAACATGGCACAGCTCATAGTCCTGGCTGCCAAAGAAGGATTAGTTGGTTTATGATCTGCCCGAACAAAGAACATTTATGACCGTGTGACCGATAGGTAACAATCCCAGAGAAATTGGGACGTTGTACCTATTGCCTGCCCGCGTATTCCCCACTACATTACTCGTGCGTGGAGGGAGGAGTCGGAGTCGCGCACCGCACGTTCTACTTCGACAACCCCGATCACTACCCCAGGGCACATCGGCTGCTCGCCGCCCGTCATCGGGACGGAGCAGGACGATGACATAAACGATACTCGCCCGTTTGATGACGTTGCATTGCCATTCGCATTTTGTCTGCCGGCAGCGTCGTTGTCAGCGGATTAACCAGGAGATCGTGTTACCCCCGGGGGACATGCATCTCAGAGCACACTGCAGAGCCCCCATCCTAGTACACACGTCTCCGCTGGGTGACAGGAGTCGGTATGGTGTGAAGACTGGCGTGTTGGGAGGCCTTTTGCACGGCCGTGCCGTCTTCTCATGTGCCAGCCATAACACCTGCGATCTCAAGAACACGCGAGCAGTACAGCATGAAACAGAGCTGCACATGCAGCACATATGTGATACCACCGGCTGCGGGCCATCAAGGTGCAGCCGTGGCTGCCAACCAACGGTACGAAAGTGCCTGAGCAAGAGGAGGCGAACCCGGTCAGATAACTGAACCCAGCAATGTACAGCGTTGCAAAGGCAACAGGCCAATGAACCAACGGACGGTGTGGTAAGAACACAGGTTTTTTGGGTGACAAAGATATTGGGAAGCGGGCGGAAGCAACCTGATGCGAAAACTGGATACCTTCACTGAAGGTTACTCCCTGCCCACTACAGTATAAAAGTAATCTCTGATTACGATCATATCAACCACAAAATCCTCTGGCGGTTCCCGTCAGGTCCTTCCACACCTTCCAGGAAGGGAGGTGATACCCGCACAACAATAGGAAATGTGCTTGTAAGACAGTGGGTTGCGCCGCGCGCAACCTCTGCTTGAATGGATCTGACAACTCCCTTAAGGAGGAGCAAATGTCTAAGTTTGTTAAGGTTTTTCTGATGACCATGGTATGCGTCTTCATGGCGCTGCCGGTAATGGCACAGTGGACCGAGTTTGTGGTTGATGACGACGGTAACCCGTTGACAACGTATCCGACCCTGGCCCAGGCCGTGGCAACGGCTGAGCTGTATACGGGCAGCAATCCGATCCGGATTGTGATTCGTGAGGGTGCGTACAGCGACGCAGGCGTGGTGATAGACCACGGTGCAGTCGGCATCATCGAGGAGATCATTGGCGATGGCTCCGACGTGGTGGTTTTCACCGCTCCGGTGGCCGCGCAATTCCCGGCCACCCAGGCCAATACGTTCCTCGATGTCAGTGCAACCACCGGTCTGACGATCCGTGGTATCTCGATTGTCGGCTACGATGCCGCGATCGCGACCTGGGGAGCGATGGCGACCGATCTGACGGTTGATGACTGTATTCTCGACGGCAACATCGGTGGCGTATACGTCGCATCAAACGGCGGTACGTTCTCCAACCTTGAGATTATGAACGGCTGGGTCGGTATCCAGTTCTTCAGTCTCATGAACGGGACCGAGAATATCGACGACAACCTGATCAGCTACTGCAGCATTCATGACTGCAGCCGCGCGCCGGCCATTTTCTTTGACACCGATGAGCCGCACGGTGTGGCTCCGGCCGGATACTATGCGGCCTCAATGGACAACAACATCATCGAATACTGTGATATCTATGACAACTCTGACATGGGTATCATCGTGGCTGATGGTGGTGGTACGTCGCTGAGTGGAACGGTTGTCCGCAACAACAACATTTACAACAACCAGTTCCATGCCTTTGTAGCCTTGGGCTGCGGCGGTGGTTCGATCACCGACAACATTGTATACGGCAACATGAAGGGTGACACCAACCCCGATAGCACCCTGCTGCAATGCCTCTGGGGCAACGGTGCAATAGAGTTGAATGCCACCGGTTTTGGCGTATACAACAACACCGTATACGACAACGGCGGACTGGGGACGACAGGCGACGGCACGGCGTACGCCGACTATGCCGTGTCTGCGACCGGTTCCGGCAACGATATCCGGTACAACTGCTTCTTTGATCATGCCGGAGTCGAGGGTTACGACAACGGTGACGGCACCAACTCGTGGGGATACAACTACTATGAGGATCTCCGCGACAATGCCGGATTCCCGAACTACGATCTGGACGGTGCAGTAGAGTACGACGGTGCGCCGACGCTGTATAACAACAGCGCCGTGCTGGCCGGCGGGGCTACCAGCCCGATGGAAATCTGGACCACCTTCGACGTTGATGTCAACTGGAGCATCCCGGCCTGCGCCGAGGGTGATTCGGTCTATCTGGGTGGTTACCAGTTTACCGTGAACTATGATCCGGCAGTATTCGATCTGGTTGACGGTTCAGCGGACTACGATGATGCGTATTTCGGCACCTCCGAGGACGCGCTGTATACGAACATCGAGGTCAATGAGACTGCCGGTACGGTGACGTTCGCCGCGACCAACTACACGACCCCCGGACTGGGTGACGGCCGTCTGGCGTTCCTCCAGTTCCAGGCTATCGGTCTGGCGGCACCGTCGAGCATTACCATTTCATCGGATTACACCGATGGAGACGGTGATCCGATTCCTACCGGCACCACGCCGCTCAACATTACGGT
>JAHIVM010000460.1 GCA_018816665.1 Candidatus Zixiibacteriota bacterium | reverse complement strand
TGCGAAAGCAGTGCCCCATTAACAAGATACCAATGGATTCCTGCGTCCGCAGGAATGACTGCGCTATGCACAGTTGTTATCATTCTCCAATACGGGTCGCCAGACCCGTCACCCCTGCGAAAGCAGGGGCCCATTAACAAGATACCAATGGATTCCTGCGTGCACAGGAATGACTGTGCTATGCACAGCTGTTACGTTTCCTGTTAGCTTCAATACTCTTTCCCCGGCCCTCGTGATACCACCACCCACCCCAATATACAAAAAAGAACGACCGGATGGTCGCTCTTTTTTGGTGTCTATTGACGTCGCCCTTCGACAGGCTCAGGGTGACTTGTTGTGCATACTTCGACAAGCTCAGCATGACTTAATTCTATTGTGCACACTTCGACATGCTCAGTGTGACTTAATCGTAGGGCTCAGGGTGACTTGATATATGCGTCACACTCCCAGCTTTTTCAGTATCTGCGGGATACTCTCAAACGTCTTGCACGGGTGGGCGCCGGCCGCCGCCAGCATGTCCAGCTTCTGCTGCGCCGTACCCATCGCGCCCTCGACTATCGCGCCCGCATGACCCATCCGCTTACCCGGAGGGGCATACAAGCCACCAATCATCGCCAGCACCGGCGTTTTCATTTTCGGGATAACATCGCAGGCATGCTCTTCGTACACGCCGCCGATCTCACCGCACATCACCACGGCCTTGGTTTTTTCGTCGTCTTCAAACTTGAGCAGAATCTCCGCGAAGGTCGACCCCAGAATCGGGTCGCCACCCAATCCCACACAGGTGGTCTGGCCGTAGTCGGTCCGGGTCAGCGTGTCGGCGACGTAGTACGTGATCGATCCGGAACGGGACACGGTTCCGACCCGGCCCGGCTTAAAGGCGATATCCGGCATAATGCCCAGGTTGGCCTCGCCCGGCGTGATGATCCCGGCGGTGTTGCCGCCGATCACGGTGGTGCCGTGCTTTATCGCTTCCTCGCGCACCCAGAGCATATCGTGAATGGGAATGTGTTCGGGAATCACGACCAGGAATTTGATCCCGGCGCGGATCGCCTCAATCGCCGCTTCTTTGACAAACGGCGCAGGCAGGAAAATAGCCGACACATCGGCCCCGGTCTGCTTCACGCATTCGGCGACCGTGTCAAACACCGGACGGTCATGCACCTGGCGGCCGCCTTTGCCTGGCGAGGTCCCGCCGACAATCTTCGTACCGTATTCAATCATCCGTTCGGTGTGGAACTGGCCCGCCCCGCCGGTGATACCCTGAATCATGACCTTGCTGTTTTTGTCCACCAGGATAGCCATTAGTTCGCCTCCCAGGCCAGCTCGACCGCCCGTTTGGAGATTTCTTCAATCGGCGTTTCAATCCCGTGGAACTCTACTTTTTCCATCAGGCGCGGATCTTCTTTTTTGGCTTCTTCAAACAACCGCACGCCTTCCTGCCACATGTTTCCGGTCATCCGCATGACCATCGGCTTGGACAACCCGTGCTCCTTCAGGAACATGATCACGCCCTTGGCGAAATCATCGCACCGGCTGATACCGCCGAACCGGGCACCGAAAATCGCCTTCACATTCGGATTCTGATCCAGCAGGACCAGCATCTTGGCGATTCGTTCGGGCGACGGTCCCCCGCCGGAGTCCATGAAGTTGGCCGGCTTGCCGCCGTAATGGTGAATGAAGTCGTTACCCATGATCCCGAAACCGGCGCCGCCGGGAAACATCCCGATGTTGCCGTCGAGATCGAGGTACGGTATTCCCCAGTCCGTGGCCTGCTTTTCGCGCTCGGTCAGCTCGCCCTCTTCGTGGCGTTTTTCGATACCGGCCTTGGCCAGATTGGGATGACGGAACATGGCGTCGTCATCGAGCGATACCCGGCTGTCGGCGGCGACCAGGGTGTCATCGCCCTTAATCACCAGCGGGTTGATTTCCACCAGTTTGGCATCGTATGCCTTGAACAGCTCAAACAAACGCTGGATAATCGCGATTGCCGGCTTGAGCAGAACCTGCGGGATTTCCATGTCTTTGGCGATACTGAGTGCATCGAAAGAGTACATCGGCTCGTTGATGGAGAATTCGCGACGGACTATCTTTTCGGGCGTTTTGGCCGCGGTTTCCTCAATATCCACGCCGCCGGCTTTGGAGGCGATCACTACGATCTTGTAGCGGGCGCGGTCTATGGTAACGCCGAGGTAGTATTCGTGGACAATGTCCAGGGCCGGTTCGATCAGGATTTTCTCAACCGGATAGCCCTTGATTTTGAGCTTGAAAAGCTCGTCGGCAACGGTTTTGGCCTCGTTGGGACCGCTGGCGATTTTGATGCCGCCGGCTTTGCCCCGCCCGCCGGTGAGGACCTGGGATTTCACCGCCACCGGACCTTTGAATCCCTTGACCACCTCGTAGATATCATCGGATGAGTCGACCACCCGGCCCTGGGGCACCGGAATGCCAAACTCCCGAAATAGCTGTTTACCCTCGAACTCATACAATCGCATAGGCTTAGCCCTTTGTTTTGGGTATCTCGCTCCGCGCCTTTTCCTGCCGGCGAAGTTCCGGGCAATGTAAGGGTTTTGGTGATTTTGTCAACCGGATTCGGCAGGCAGAAAGCCAACAATCGCCTCTCAGGGGGCTTTCACCGGACCGGTAGAAACCGTCAGGTTTTTTCGTTGCATAGTAGATGCTTCGGTACGTTTTTATAGACAGGAGGGAGTATTCCATGAAACTACTGACCATGGTCGGAACGGTTCT
>JAHIVM010000459.1 GCA_018816665.1 Candidatus Zixiibacteriota bacterium | reverse complement strand
GTATTGTTACGGGTCCCAGGTTATTGAAGCGAATATCCATGCGAGCGCCAAAGGAACCGGTTCGCGTGGTCAGTCCGCTGGCGGCAACCAGCGCTGTGAAACGGTTGTAAAGTCGTTCTGCTTCAACCGGTTCCATGGCCTGACCGAATCCCGGACGACGGCCCTTGCGGGTGTCCGCATACAGCGTAAACTGCGAGACCACCATGATGTCGCCGCTCTCGTCCAGCACTGATCTATTCATCCGCCCCTCGTTGTCCTCGAATATACGCAAATTGACCACCTTGTCGGCCAGGTAGCCGCACGATCCTTCCGTGTCGCCCGTTCGGGTGCCAAACAGCACCAGCAAACCCTTCCCGGTCCGGGAAAAACACTGATCGTCGACCCAGACTTCCACACCGTCGGTCCGTTGTACCAGCAGACGCATGATCCATCTCCCAAAAGGCCGGAATATACCGCTTTGCCGGCCGTTACGCTACCGCCAAGGTCCCGGACGGCGAGGGAATGTGTTTTTACACTTTCGAGCGGCCCCCCAAGCCCCTATATTCGGTTCGGTTGACCCCTGCCGCCGGGTACATGAAAGCGTCGGTTGAGGCCATCGGGCGGGCGAGGGCAAAGGAACCTGCCGTCGGTTTCGGTGTTACAACCTTGCAAACTGGAGATAATTAACAATTGGAGGGACTGCGATGAGCAAGCCAGTCAACATAACAGACGATACATTCGAAGCGGAAGTTATTCAGTCCGACGTGCCCGTGGTGGTCGATTTCTGGGCCACTTGGTGCGGACCGTGCAAAATGATTGCTCCGATCCTTGAGGAAGTTGCTTCCGAAATGGACGGCCGGGTGAAAATCGCCAAGCTCGACGTGGATTCCAACAACAAGACCGCCGGGAAGTACGGTATCATGTCGATTCCGTCGCTCCTGTTCTTCAAGAACGGTGAGAAGGTGGATCAGGTTGTGGGAGCGGTGCCGAAAGCCCAGCTGATGGCCCGTCTTGAGAAGGTTATGGCCTGATAACCAAGCGTTTACGACGGCAATCGCGTGCTGGTGGTTGCCGTCTTTTTTGTGGCCGTGAGGCACCCGGAACTGTCCTGACGAAGGTTTTGACCGCTCGCCACCCGGGCTCAGGACCCAAATCGATCTCGACCGTGTTTAATATTGAAAAAGCGAGCAGGAGACGTAATCTTCATGAGTTGGACAGACATATTGCTCTCCGCCGGAGCTGTCATAGTATGGCTGCTATTGGTGGGCAAGGTCCTGCCTAAATTCGGCATTGGTACGTGAATGGCCAACCAGTGTGATCTCCCGGTGGGAGACAGAAAAGCTTCCGAGGAACCGGACAACAGCCCCGATCGGCGCGCCTGATATCGACTTAGGCGGCTGACGGGCTAACCGTGCAGGGAAAACTGCCGATAGCAAGACTATATGTGGTATCGCCAGGGACAAACACCGCGGCCCGGTTTTCGAGTCGGTCCGGGTAGGATTTCTCCGTTTATCAAATGGATGTTGATTGCCAATGGGTCAGTCTTTGTCCTGCAAATGATTTTTGGCCCTCAATTGACCGGCCTGCTGGGGCTTAATACCGGCACTTTTTTCAGCGACTTCCCCAACGGATTCTATCAGGTTTTCTCATACATGTTCCTGCACGGCGGGTTCATGCATCTCGCCTTCAACATGTTCATCCTGTGGATGTTTGGTACCGAAATCGAATTCACCTGGGGTACCCGATCCTTCGGGCGCATGTACGTCCTTTCGGGCCTTGCCGGAGCGGTGTTGTCGCTGATCGTGCATGTTGTGTTTTCAACCACGCCCAGCGTCATCGTGGGAGCCTCCGGGGCTATCTACGGCGTGATGATGGTATACTGGGTGATGTTTCCCGACCGTATGCTCTATTTGTATTTTCTGATTCCGGTTCGAGTCAAGTGGGCCATACCCGGTTTTCTCTTGATCGGGTTGCTCTTTGGTGGTACGTATATAGCCCATATGGCGCACCTGGGTGGTGCCATCATGGGGTTGTTATATGCCAAATCCGACTGGCGCCTGCTGTCCTTCTCCCGGAAGGTCAAGTCGTTCAAATACCGTCGGCAGGAAGCGAAGTTGGAGAAAAACCGGCAGGCGGCGCAGGATACGATGCGGCGCGTTGATGCCATCCTCGACAAAATCAACGAGGTGGGTATCGAAAACATCAGCAAGGCTGATCGTAAGTTTCTGGAAGAAGCGTCATCAGAGTTGTCCCGGGACAAGGACGAACAGGGGAAGAGGCAATAAACAATGCGGCGTAAAATACTGGTAGCTGAGCAGGCAGATACAGTCCGCGGCGTGGCGGAGACCGTGCTCCGGCAAAACGGCTTCGAAGTGATTTCGGTGGCCGCGGTGGACCGGGCGCGCGAGGTCCTGCAGTTCACCCGACCCGACCTGCTCATCGTGGGCGGTGATCTGATGGCCAACGACCGGGACCCGTTCTACGAGGCCGTTCAGCAGGATTCCACCACCGCCGGCATCCCCATGCTGGTGATTGCCCCGCCCGGCGACATTCAATTATCACTGCCTCCCGAAGTTGTCATTCCGCGCCCCTTTGACCCCAAAGACCTCGTTCACCGTGCGAACGTGTTTGCTTCCCGGACACCGTCGGCACAGCCTGCGCCCGCCGCAAAATCCGGTAGTACTCCGCTGGGCATGGAGGGGATCGACGATGACTTTCTGGATGCCGCTCTTGGACTGGACCGCATCGATGTCACCGACTCCGAAGTCATGGACAAAACCTTCATCGGCAAAACGAAAAAAGGCGGCAAACCATCCGATGAAGCGGCTGGTCTCGACCACTCTGTTGAAGACGATGACGAATTCTCGGATTCCTCACGGGTTGAATCGCTGATTATCCAGGAGGATGTCAGCGAAATCAAACACCAGTCGCAGGTGGAACCCGACGGTGCCCCGCTGTCGGCAAGCGGCAAACTGGATATTCTCAGCGACAGCGATCAGTACAGCCTGGCGGCCTCGGAGGCCATGACGCCGGACCAGTTTGATTCCGATCACGACTACGATTGGTTTGTCCGCAGTATGCGGGAGGATAACTCCAAGCCCGCCACAAATGCCCAGAAGTCAGACTCAGGATCTCAGGGGATCGCCATCACCGGAACTTCCGAATTGGTTGACCCCCAGACCAAAGGACCGTCGACACCGGTTCGGAAACCGGCGCCGTCCAAGTCGGCCGGAGTTGAGAAGTTTATCGATGAGTTCAAAAAAGAGATCGAACAACTGCGTTCCGATGAAACCGATACCCTGGCTGCCGCGGCACAGAAAGTGCCCCACGATCTGAGCTGGGAAGAGCAGGTGGAGACGCTGTCCGCCAACGACATGAAAGCCTTCACTCAGGAATTCGCCCGGGAGCTGGGGAAGAAGGTGGCCGAGATGATCATGGCCAAAATCGACAGCGAGAAGCTGCTGCAGCTGATCAAAAACGAAATCCTGGCCCGCCGGACCAGGTAGCCTTCAGCGCGAACTTCCGGCGCACTCAATCGTTCAATAACCAACACCGATCGGTCTCGTAACGAGCCGATCCTG
>JAHIVM010000007.1 GCA_018816665.1 Candidatus Zixiibacteriota bacterium | reverse complement strand
GCCGCTTGACCGCATCGGCTGCCTCCAGCGGAAGGTCCATCTTGCGCAGCGTCTCCCGGATACTCGCGGCGTATTCGTCTCTTTCGGTCTGCGTAATCCTCAGCGGTTTGATATCCAGGCTGAACCGTCCCAATTCAACTCCGCTCGGATCCAGAACCCGCAAATAATCCTGATCGCCAAACCCAACCACAAGGTTGCCGTCGCCCGTCGCCGCAATCACCATGCGCGGGTTGCCGAAAGGAGAGCCGATAGCGATGGTGCCTCTGTCCCCCGGGGCCTTGACCTCGACCACGGTGCCTGCCGGGTTATCCTCAATACGGGAGGCGACAATCGTCTCCGCCTCGGATTGTATGTTGATTACCACGGCAATATTGCGGACGCGTTTCCCGCTGTAGGCGACATGTCCCACTACGGCGATATTGCCGTCCTGCAGAGCGACAGCCTGGAGCGGCATGTAATCCAGCGCGATGGTTTTCACATATCGGCCGGACACATCAAACACGGTTATTCGGCCGTTGCTTTCGGTGGTGAAAACATACCGGTTGTCGAGTATGCCGCCCAGGCTGGGTCGGTTGCGAAACTGCCCCTCACCGGATCCTTTCTCGCCGATCGTTGCGAGCAGCTTGCCTGTGGGACTGAACTTGCATATCGACCAACCGTCGCAGGTGGCGGCAAACACAGAGCCGTCATCGGCCACGGCAATATCCGTACAGGCATCGGAATCCCCAAAGGACACCTCGTCGGCGGCAAAGGACTTATCGACTGTTAAATGCAATTCGCCGGACCGGTACAGGTTCACCAGATCGGCGGCTGAGAGTGCCGGGGCAAAACACATCAGGACAGATGTGGCTATCGAGATGAACATTCCTGCGGTTTTCATTATATGATCCTTTCGCTGCTGCCTAGTTAGTGGCCGGGGCGCCATTGACCCGCTCGTGGACAGTGTGGAGGCCGTCGATAGATGTGAGAATCCGATCGGTGACTTTGTGTTCGGAAGTGGTAACCGTTATCAGCACCTGCCGTTGATTCCACATGACGTTGGGATTCTGGAGCAGGATACTCGGATACTCAGTAGCCTCGGCAGTAGTTACTCCTACCGGCCAGGCCACAAACAGTGAACCGATGGCCATCACGAAGACTGCCGCCGCAGCCGCGAGCCATTGACGGGTCATTGACACGGCGGTCCGGACGGGCGACACAAACCGTCCGCCTTGCGCGCTCGACTCCGACGGTGCGAACTCCGGGATCTTGATACAGGCAGAGTCACCCGAGGTCACCGCTCCTCGTATCGCCTTAAGGATCCCCTCCAGATCATTCATGCTCGTGCGACAGGAGTCACAGGTATCCAGATGGCGGGCGACTCCCCGAAGCTGATCCTCTGGCAGTTCTTTGTCCCGATAACGCAGGAGTGTTTCCCGGTCAAGACAATTCATACATCCATCCTTTGGGCAACCTCACGGCTGAGGCGGTCGATTGCCCGGGCCAGCATTTTCCCGACCGAGTTGGGGTTGACTCCGACGATCTCGGCCATCTCGGCATAGGATATTTCGTCCTGATACAGCACGAGGAGGGTTCGGTCGCGCGATGGGAGTTGTTCGATTGTCTCTCTCATGATGCGAAGATTCTCCTGTTGGTCCAGATCCACCGGTTGTCCTACTCCGACTGACTCGACTGTCAACCTCTCTGCTATCCGGCCAAATCGCTTCTGTCGCCGCAGTCTATTGATGCAGTCGTTGGCGGCCGCTTTGAAGAGCCAGGCCCGGGGGTTGTCAACCGATGCGCCGGACTCCAGGGCCCGGTACAGGCGGGTGAATACCTCCTGGCAGACATCGCGAGCGTCCTCCGGATCGGCCAGCATGCGGTTGGCGAACCTGAAAATCGGACGATACAGCTCGTTGTATACTCGGTTGAAAATCGCGATTCTCCCCGTGAGTCTGACATCTGCGGTCTGGCTCGCTCTATACGTATGACAAACGAATGAGCGGCTTGTGACATCGTATACGATGTTTTTGGCCGGAAAGATTTGAAACTTGGCAGCGCGTTGAACTCCATTATCTTATAGCCTTGGGAATCCGGGAAGGGAGTCTGTTGTGTGGGATACCAGTCAAAGCCTGCTGGCGTTGCGCGACCATAGCCCAACAGAGTGGGGCGCGTTTGTCATCGTCAACTGCCTGTTTCTGTTTTTCATGTTTGTGATCGCGCCGCGTCTGCGCAAATTCCTCCGGGAGCTCGCCCGCGCCGATGAAGAGATGCGCCGGCGGTTCGCTGAGTATTACGGTGCCCTGGCCGGTCCGGCCATACTGCCCCGGAATCTTGTTCCGGAACTGATTGTAGGAATCTGGGGGTACGCCGGTATCATGGGGCTGTGGGCATTAATCAATCCCACCCTGCCTTTGATCGCGCTGGGGATTGCTATGTTTACATTCTTGCTCTGGCACCGGGAAGTCGTGGGGCGACTGCTGCGAAAAATGATTCCGAAACTCTCGGACCGGTCCGCCATGCCGGATCCCGATTTACCGGCCTCAATCAAAAAGACCTGAGCGGGAACGCTGTCAGTCAGGAAAGCAGGCTAGCTCTTGCGAGCCTTAATAGACATCATGAGCGGATACGGCGTGGGGCCGTCGGGCGGATACCAGAAATCCTCATCCTTCGCGATCCAGCCCTCGCCTCCCACGTAGCCTGAGAAATCATACTCACCAACATGCTCAATAATCAGTCCCACGCGTATAAGAGCGTTGATGGTTGCCGACAGCGGGTGCTGCCATTCGATCAACGTGCTCTCAATTTTAGGGCGCGGCGCACAGTAGTCCTCCGGATCGGGATCGATCTCGGGTTCGGTACTGAAGTAAGTATGTTCGGAGCCGTTGTACAGACTGTCCATGGGATGGCCGTCGATAATGCAGAATAGGCCACCCGGTTTCAGGTAGTGGGCTACGACTTCGGCCCAGCGGTTGATGTCCGACAGCCAGCAGAGCGTTCCGTATGACTGGTAGACGACATCGAACTTGCGATCGATCAGGCCGATGGCGTCGAGAATGTCGCTGCGGTAGAATTCGGCCTCGATTCCGGCTTTCTTTTTCAACTCGTTGGCGTGTTTGATCGAGTTGTCGGAGATGTCTATTCCGACGACTGAGGCACCCTCGCGTGCCCACGAAAGCGTATCCAGTCCAAACTGGCACATGAAGTGGATTAGTGACTTGCCGGCCACATCACCGACGAGTTCTTTGTCGAGCCATTTCAGGGTCGAGGTGCCCTCGAGGAATTCCTTCACCCGATAATCCGGGTGGTCGATGTGCATTTCGACCATTTTGTTCCAGGTCTGGCGGTTGACTTCGTGTTGATCGTGCGGCATTACTTGCGTGCCCTCACCATGAGAATGATGCCCACTGCAAGAAAGAGCAGATTCACTCCCCAGACACCCACAAACTCGGGGACCTTGCCGTTGTATGCGGCCGACTGCAGTGATCGGAACAACACAAAATACACCAGAGCGAACCCGGCGCCGGCGGCGAACGAAACGGCGACCCCGCCTTTGCGCGGATTGGCGGCAAACGGGATGGAAATAAGCAGCACAATAAACGATGCCAGCGGGTAGGCATACTTGAGTTTCAGATCAACCGACTCGCGAGTGTACGGCCCCCCGGTACGTTTCATGAGGTCGATGTACTCCCGGAGTTCCTCGATCCCCATGTCCTCGGGTTTACCCAGCCGTTTGGCCAGATCCTGGGGTGAGTCCTTGATGGCCCCTATGTACAGCGAGTCGAATTCCTCGAACGTGTCCTTGATGCCGTCCTTGAAGGTGCGACGGTAGCCGTTGATGGCGGTCCAGAGAAACTTATCGTACACAACCTTCTGGGCGGTGATCAATTCAACCAGCTGGTTGTTTTCGGTTTTGTAGACGCGAAGATTCTCGCCGGTGAGACGTTCGGTGTCGAAATGTGCGATTGTGTAGAAGTGCCCCGGGTCAATCTGACGGTAGATATTACGCACCTTGGTCATGGCCACTTTTGATTTCTTCTCGATCGTGAACTGCTTGATTTCCAGGCGCTTCTGGTTGGCCGGGGGAAAGACGTATTCGTTGTAGTAGAAATGTCCCACGCAAATCAACGCCGTGGCTACAAACAGGGGCAGCGCGATGCGATACAGCGACCGTCCCGAGGCCTTCATGGCCAGAATCTCCTGCCGGCGGGCCAGAATCGATATCGAAAACAGCGCTGCCAGCATCACGAAAGCAGGAAGGAACGACTTGACTATCCAGCCGCCAAAATACAGGTAGTATTCCAGAATCGACAGGATAGGCACCTGGTGATCTATGAAGTCGCGGAGTTCTTCCACCATGTTGATGATGACAATGGTCAGTCCCAGGGCGAGGGTCACCACGACCAGGCTTGAAAGAAAGTACCGCAGCAGGTACCGGTCGAGTTTTTTGATACTGGTTACCACGTCTTACCTGACACCCCGGAAAAATCCCAGCAGGGGTTTTTCTGTTATCACGATATAGTTCAGATACAGGCCCAGGCCGCCTACAAGAAAGTTGGCTGTCCACATCGCCCAGAACGGCGACACTATTCCCCGGTCGGCGACATCCTCACCGCCGATCAAAAACGCCCAGTAGACTATGAACAATGAAATTGATATGGCAATAGCTACGCCCATGCCGCCGCGACGAGTCATGATGCCCAGCGGCGCGCCAACCATCACAAACACAATACAGGCCGCGGGAATCGAGTACTTCTTGTGGATCTCCAGATTGTATTTATCCATAATCCGCTTCTGGGCCTCGATTTGCTGCTTGTTGCGCTCCACGTGCCGCACCATGTTGAGCGCCTCCACTTTGACAATCTGCACGGCAGTGCTGTCCGAGGCCGTGTCCGGCAGAGCATTGCTGTAGGTTTCACCGTACAGCCGATCAAACGAATCCTGCAGGTAGGTCTTGATTTTGCCGCGCAGCGGCACCGCCATACCGTCGGCCCGACCAACATTGTCCTCCATGGCGCTGATACCCATCTCGCGGTCAGTGCGGTATTCGGAATCCGAACGCACCAGTTCCGAACCGGTGCCGGAGATATTGATCACCTGCTGCTGGAAGTCCAGTTTGCGGTAGTTGTCCGGATCGTTCAGGTCGAACGTATGCAGCTCGCCTGTGTACAGCGTGAACTGCATGTTCTGGCCGTTGTCGGTCATTTTCAGGTACCCGTCCCTGGCCGTGATAAGTCTTGGTCGGGCCGGGTCTTTGGTTTCGGCAATGCGGACGCCTTCGACATACGACGTGGTATGGTCGATTTTGTCGATCAGCACCAGATAACCGGGGATGTCGGTAATGAAAATGCCTGACTGAAACACCAGCGTGGGCCGCATGGCCTGAATATCGCCCAGCAGCGTACGGGCGCGTTTGTTCAGATCGGGCAGGATCTTGTCGTTGAACTGGATCATCCCGAATGAGAGCACCGAGGCCGCCAGCACCAGCGGAATCAAAATATTCAGCAGATGTATCCCCGAGGCCTTGACTGCGACTATCTCATAATCCGATGACAACCGTCCAAACGCCATGAGCGTGGCTACCAGGACGGACATCGGGATCGACAGCGCCAGCATCCAGGCCAGGTTCAGGACGAGCAACTCCAGGACAACCAGCAGCTCGAGATCTTTGTCGATAACGCGGTCAATAATCCTGGGGACAAAATCAATGATCAACAGAAACGTTATGGTAAAAAACGCGAGGAAGAAGGGGGCAATATGCTCCCTGATGATATATCGTGCCAAAATTTTCATATGCCGGGGACAATATATGCCTTATACTACTGGCGGCCAACATTTTATTCGACATCAGAAATTGGGTGGCGGCAACCCGAATGCTTTACTAATTTACAGTCATGGATCAAAAACGGATTAATGAATTTGTACCCGATGACAAAGTAGAAGGCTTTTTTGCCGTTCGTCGACGGGAAGTGCGCGAATATACCCGGGGCCAGTACGTTTCAATGGAGCTCGGGGACTGCACCGGACGGATCGGTGCGGTCATGTGGGAGCCGGACCAGTTTGCCCTTTCCGACCTGGCCGAGGGGATGGTGGTCAAGGCGCGCGGCCTGGTAGGAGAATACCGGGGTAAACAGCAGTTTACAGTGAACCGGATTCGGATGGCTACCGAGGATGAATACTCGCTGGCCGATATCCTCCCGCAATCGGCGCAAACACGCCAGCAACGCCAGGCCCGACTGCTGTCGCTCCGAGACAAAATCGAAAACACTTACATCCGATCTCTGGTCGACAGCTTTTTCGAGGACGAGGCGTTTATGGACGCTTTCCTTACGTCGGCGGCCGGAAAACTCTGGCATCACGCGACTGTCGGCGGGTTGTCAGAACATACGGCCAATGTCACCGAACTGGCGTTGCGCGTGTCTGATGGTTACCCGTTCCTCAACAAGGACTATTTGATATTTGGTGGCCTGTTTCATGATGCCGGCAAAATCGCCACGTATTCGATGAGTACGATTATCGACTACACCGATGAAGGTCGGCTGGTCGGGCACATCTGTCTCATGGATAACTGGATGTGCGAGCGGGCGAAACAAATCGAGGGTTTCCCGGACAGCCTGCTGACCAAACTCCGCCACATGGTGCTGGCGCATCAGGGGGAACTGCAATACGCCACCCCGGTGGTGCCGCAGATGCCCGAGGCGTTTGTGCTGTATTACTGCGATGAGATCGATTCCAAAATGGGCGCGATTGAACGGATTCGTAACAAGCACGACGGCAGAGGCTGGTCGGAGTGGGTCAACATGCTCAGCCGCTTTTTGTATTTTGGTGAGGGCAAGGACAAAGACGAGTGAGCGACAGCCGGCCTATTCTCGAAGCCCGTGGCCTGTGCCGCGATGTTGGTCCCGCCAAAGCACCCAAACGCATTGTCGATGATTTCTCGTTTCAGTTTTATCCCGGCAAAGTCTACACGTTTTTGGGGCCGTCGGGGGCGGGCAAAAGTTCAATTCTGCGTTTGTTCAATCGGCTGGATGAGCCCTCGGCCGGCGATGTAGTATTCCAGGGCAAACCCGCCTGTGATTACCCCCCCTGCGATCTTCGCACCGGCGTGGGTTATCTCTTTCAGGTGCCCTATTTGTTTCCCGGCACCGTGCGTGACAATCTGTTATTCGCCAACGACAACATCACCAATGAACGCATGGCCGAGTTGATTCGGATAACTGAACTGGAGCCCAACGTACTGGATCGGGACAGCGAAAGCCTGTCGGTCGGGCAGAAGCAGCGGGTGGCATTGGCGCGGTTGCTGGCGACCGATCCGAAAGTTGTCCTGCTTGATGAACCCACCGCCGCGCTGGACCCGACTATCACGGAACGAATCGAAACGGTTATTCGCAAGCTGGCCACCGAGCAGAAGCTCGCCGTATTGATGGTGAGTCATCACCCGCAGCAGGCTTTACGGGTCGGCGATGAGGGCCTGTTAATTGTGGCCGGACGGTTGATCGAACACGGTCCGGTGCAGCAACTGGTGAACGCCCCGCAAACCGATCAGGGCAAACGCTATCGCGACCGGGAGCTGACATGATAGATCTGGGTTACACCGAGGTTCTGTTGTCATCGGCGCTGATGGTTCTGGCGCTCGTGTTGACCTTTTTCTGGAAAATTCCAGTGCAGAAAGATATTGCGCTCGGTTCAGTTCGGGCGTTTGTGCAGTTGGTCGCGGTTGGGTATGCGCTGAAATACATCTTTGATCTGGAGTCGCCCTGGCTGATTTTGCTGGCCATGCTGGTCATGCTGAGTGTTGGGGCATACACGGCGGCGGGGAAGGCAAAGGACGTAAAAAACGCATTTGGGATAACGCTGATTTCTATGCTGTTCGGGTCGGCGGTGACTTTGGGGCTGATGCTGGCGCTGGGGATTGTGACCTTTGAGGCGCGTTATGTTATTCCTCTGGCCGGGATGATTATCGGCAACTCAATGAATGCCGCGGCGCTGACCATGAACCGCATCTCGACCGATTTGCGCGACCATGCCCCGGCGATAGAGGCGGCCCTGGCGCTGGGGAAAAGCTGGCGGACGGCCTCCCGACGGTTCCAGAAGGAGGCGGCGATTGCCGGGATGCTCTCCATGTTGAACTTCCTGAAGACCGTGGGGCTGGTGGCTCTGCCGGGGGCGATGACCGGTATGATATTGGCGGGGGCGGAGCCGTTGAAGGCCGTGTTGTTTCAGATCATTGTGGGGTATATGTTGCTGGGGGCGGTCAGCGTGACCTCGATTATGGTGCTTGAACTGACTGTCCGGCAGTTTTTTACCCGCTGTCATCAATTGTTGAGGCCGCAGGGGTAGGGGCGTAAGATTCCCGCTTGTTTTTTGGATGATTTCGTGTAAATTGGTGCAACCCGGCATCTCGTCGGGCGCTCAGAGCCGGAGAGGTGGCCGAGTGGTTGAAGGCGCACGCCTGGAAAGTGTGTATAGGTAACCCCTATCCAGGGTTCGAATCCCTGCCTCTCCGCTTTTTTTATGTCTGAGATTTG
>JAHIVM010000458.1 GCA_018816665.1 Candidatus Zixiibacteriota bacterium | reverse complement strand
CCCAGCTTGATTTCCTTGTCGGTAACATACAGGGCGTTTCCGCCCAGCTCGCTGATGCCGACCTCAAACGAAATTCGGGTACGCAGCGACTCTTTCATGAAGATGCAGGCCGCAGACTTACCGGCCAGCGGTTTGGGTGCTATCTCACCCGATTTCATCTTGCGACAGAGATCAAAAATCTCCCGGACCTCGGCGGCCGTGAAATCCGTGATCTGACATAGGGATCGAGCCATGTATCCTCCTTTGCACAACAATTATCACCATCAAGATTTCCGAGAATAAACGCCCCCGGACCCGCTAAGTCAAGACCCAAGCCGCCCGGCCGACACCGCCTCCCATCTCCGATTGACCTTCTGTCTTTTTCTTGACTTAGGTCAAACAAACGGGTACCGATACAGTCGAATTTGTCCCCGATAGACGTAAGCTAAGCTATGATCGCATAAAGAGGTACGGTTTCGGCCGGCACAGCCCCGACCGACCAGGAGGTTCTTGTGAAACTCGCCAGGATTGCGCTGCTACTGACAACAATGGCCCTGTCCGCGTTCTCATCGGTGGCCGCCGACACCGAGGTGAAGGTGTCCGGAGAACTCCGATTCAGAAACGAGTTTGATGCTCGATCGTTTAATCCCGACGCCGTCATGAAAAACTACCAGTTGCTGCGGACGAGACTAGCCGTGGAAGCACTGGTAGATTCAAACACCCATGCTTTCGTGCAATTTCAGGACAGCCGGACCGCCGGCGGTTACACGTCGACCGGCGAGCTCCAGTCGGGCCTCCTGAACGACGGCAAAAACGTCGACCTCCATCAGGCTTTCATCCAGATTGACCGTTTGGGATACGAGGGGATCGGGGCCAGGCTCGGTCGATTTGAGTTCAATCTGGGCGGCCAGCGCGTATTCGGTTCGGTTGGCTGGCACAACGTGGGACGGTCCTGGGAAGGGGTGCAGGGCTGGTACGATAACGACGATTTCAAGTTCTCCGCCTTCTGGCTTCGGCATGCGGAAAACAACGATGTCGAGTTTAATCGTGACTATGACCTGATAGGCCTCCACACACGGCTGGAGCGCGCCAACACCGAGTTGTTCGGCGTATACGAGATCGACAGCGACACGCTGGATGTCATGGCGCCGGCGGTTCAGGATTACGAGAAGAATAAGCTGAATCGTATGAGTATTGGTCTCTACTCTCTGCAGAAGAAGAATCGCTTTGACCTGGAGCTAAACGCTGTATTTCAGACGGGCACCCAGTCGGACACAATAGACATTCAGGCTTACATGTTTGCCGTCGAGGCCGGTTTCACGCTGCCTATCGACGCCAAAGCCCGCCTGGCCCTGGGAATTGACTACGCCACCGGCGATGACGATCCGGCCGACACCGAGTACAAGACGTACAACAACCTGTACTACACCGGTCACAAATTCCGCGGTCACATGGACTACTTCATCGGGTCAGGAGATTACGGTCTGATCGATATGTACTTCCGGTCGAGCCTGGTACCCATGGCCGACTGGCTGATCAAGCTGGATGCCCATTACTTCACAACAGCCCAGGAATACCTGGTCCTGCCGACCGTGAGTTCATCGGACGTAGGCATTGAATTCGACTTCTCAGTATCCACCGTTGCCGTCGCCGGGGTTAACCTCTCGAGCGGCGTGTCCGTGTTTTCTCCCCATGTGAACTATGTGGAGACCATGGGATCGGTGGGCGACTCCGATGACTTCACGTACTGGATATACAACCAGGCCGTAGTGACATTCTAAGCCGATTCGGGGCACAAAACCGATCAGAGACTGTTCAAAACCTGAACAGTCTCTTTGTTATGGAGCGAATTTGAGAGCCGTAAAAACCTTGCCTCCCGCAACTCCCGGGTCGATATTTACGTAGCTGAGAGTAGGACAAAGGTTGACGGAAGTATAGCATATGGATAGTCGCAGAACCATATTTGGTGCCATTCTGATTTTGATTGGCCTGTTGCTCTGGGTAAATAGCATGGGACTCATGCATTTTACCGTTGGCGACTTTTTCCGTCTGCTCATCCCGGTGGGTTTCATCCTGCTCGGCGCCTGGCTGATAGTCAGGCGTAATCGACTGAATCGTACGGCACCCGATGATCCCCTGAGCGCGGGCCGCTCCGCGCCTCCCCCGCCGCCCCCTCCCGGCGGCCCGACCGAACATCGCACTACGGCCGGATACCAGCAACCGTTTGACCGACCCCAGGCACCCCAGGCACCGAGCCGTCAGGCCGCCGACAAGCTCAAATACGAAAAACTGTTCGGAGATATGTTCATAGACTGTACCGGCGTCAAACTGCACAGCGTGGAAGTGTCCAGCTTCGTGGGCGACGTAGAGGTCAAGCTGCACGGCGGTGAATTGCAGCACGGCCTGAACCGAATGATTTTGTCCGGCTTTGTGGGCGACGTGCGCGTGCTGGTTCCGCCGAACATGGCGGTGTTTGTGCAGGTCTCGAATTTTATCGGCGATGTTGAGTTGATGGGCCGACGATCCAGCGGCTTCGGCAACAATATCGACTATCAATCACCTGACTATCAGACAGCCGAGTCTAAACTGTATATCGCCAGCAATCATTTCATCGGCGACGTCCGCGTGTACGTCGTCTGAGCCCCCCAACCGCCTCTCCTCTACAGAATATAGCGGCTGAGATCTTCGTCCTCGACAATATCCGAAAGCGTCTTGCTCACGGTTCTGCCCGTGATGGTCAGCTTGCGCTTACCAACCGGCGGCTCAAAAAGAATGTCTTCCAGCAGTGTGGTCATCACCGTGTGCAGACGGCGGGCACCGATATTCTCCGAACGATTATTCACCTGCTCCGCGATCTCCGCAATTTTCTTGATCGCATCCTTTGTGAATTCGAGGTTGACGTCTTCCGTCTTGAGCAACGCCGTGTACTGCTTGACAAGCGAGCACTGTGGCTCGGTGAGGATACGCTCAAAGTCCTCGGCTGTCAGGGAGTCAAGTTCGACACGAATGGGAAATCGTCCCTGTAGTTCGGGAATCAGGTCGGCCGGCTTGGCACCGTGGAAGGCGCCGGCGGCTATGAACAGGATGTGATCGGACCGGACCATACCATACTTGGTCATGACGGCGCAGCCCTCGACAATGGGCAGAATGTCTCGCTGGACACCCTCACGGCTGACATCGGGGCCGGTACGGCCGTCATCGCCCACAATCTTGTCGATTTCATCGATAAAAATGATTCCCGACTCCTGCACACGATCCAGAGCCTCGGCCACAACATCATCCATATTGAGCAGTTTGGCCAGTTCTTCACCAAGGATGAACTTGCGGGCATCCCGGACGGACATCTTGCGGCGTTTGGTTTTTTGCGGCATCAACCCGGAGAACATCTCCTGGAAATTGATGCCCATTTCTTCCATGCCCTGCGGCGAGAATATTTCCACTACCGGAAACTGCTTCTGCGGAGCGTCAATCTCGACCTCGCGATCATCCAAAATCCCGTCGATCAGTTTCTGCCGGAATTTCTCGCGGGTGGCAGACTGCCCCTGCGAGGCCGCTTTTTTCTCTTCATCGGTGGCATCAGCCTTCATACGCGGCATCGGGCCGACCAGAAGATCAAGCAGCCGCTCTGTGGTCGCGTGCTCCGCGACGCCTTCCAGTTTGGCCGACATCTCCGTCTTGATCATGTTGACGGAAATCTCTACCAGATCACGAACCATCGACTCAACATCGCGGCCGACATATCCGACCTCGGTAAACTTCGATGCCTCGACCTTGATAAAGGGCGCCTTGGCATGCACCGACAACCGGCGGGAAATCTCTGTCTTCCCCACTCCGGTCGGTCCGATCATGATGATGTTGTTGGGGAGAATCTCGTGGCGGATGTCCATGGGAGCGTTTTGACGTCGCCAGCGATTGCGCAGGGCGATAGCTACCGATTTTTTGGCGTTGGCCTGCCCCACGATGTATTTATCGAGATGTTCGACGATTTCCTTGGGAGTCGGGTAATCGTTCTTCATTTTATCGTTTCCACGGTAATATGGTTGTTGGTATACACACAGATGTCCGCAGCGATTTCCAGAGCCTGTCGGGCGATCTTCTCGGCCGACAGTTTCGGATTGGCCAGAATCAAAGCCCGGGCCGCCGCCAGGGCGTAGCTGCCGCCCGACCCGATAGTCACGATACCGTCATCCGGCTCGATGACGTCCCCGTTGCCGCTGATGAGAAAAATACGGGTGCCGTCGGTAACGGTAATCAGGGCTTCCAGACGGTGCAGAATTTTGTCGGTCCGCCAGTCTTTGGCCAGATCCACCGATGCTTTTGCCAGGTTGCCTCCGCACTCGTCGATCTTCTTCTCAAACAACTCAAACAGTGCCAGGGCGTCGGCGGCGGTTCCCGCAAAGCCGGCCAGAATCTGACCGTCGTACATGGTTCGGATCTTGGTGGCGGTGCCTTTCATGACGATGTCATCCAGCGTCACCTGTCCGTCGCCGGCCATGGCGGCCTTACCATTGTGTATCAGACCTATTATTGTGGTTGCATGAAACTTCATCATAGCCTCGCTACTTATGCGATCCCGAACGCGGGTGCGCATTGTGATATACCCGCTTCATCGCCTCGGCGGTGACATGCGTGTATTTCTGGGTGGTGGACAGCGATGCGTGACCCAGGATTTCCTTGATCAACAGCAGGTCGGCACCGTTTTCAAGAAGGTGGGTGGCAAACGAATGACGCAACGTGTGAGGGGTCATGTCGACTCCCTCGCCGATGCCGAATCTCCTGACGAGCCGGTTTATCGATCTGACTGACAGCCGGGTCCCGTCTCGATTGAGAAAAACGGCCGGCGACGCCGACCCTTTTGCTTCCAGAAATGCATCCCGGCGGTCAAGGTAGGCCCGGAGATCATCGTGGGTCGTCTCGCCCAGCGGAACCTGACGTTCCTTGTTTCCCTTGCCGACCACGCGAATAAGACGACGTTGCATATCAATATCAACAACATCCATCCGACTTAGTTCTTCCCGACGAACGCCGGTGACATACAGCAGCGCCACCATGGTGTAGTCGCGCCAGTACGGGTAACTGCTTTTGTCGTCACGGGCGTTGCCGTGTCCGAATAACCGGGCGGCATCGTTCTGCGGCAGAAAGTCCGGCAATTTTGATGAAAACTTGATTTTGGGAATCCTGAACAGGTACGCCTTGCCTCCCGGCAGCGCTGCGACGAAACGCTGAAAGCTGGACAGGGCCGACAGGAAACGCGCCAGGGATCGGTTGGACACGCCCGCGTCCGCCCGCAATTGCAGGTACAGGCGAAGATACAACTGGTCGTTTCGCGGATGTCCGGGCAGGGCGCGATGCTGTTCATCCAGCCAGGCCAGCCACGGCGTCAGGTCCCTCCGGTAGGCATCGATAGTCCGCGGAGACCGGTGGCGTACATCGGCCATTTCGCCCAGGAACTGTGTCAAAGCCTTTCCCAACATGGGGGCATGATATTCAAATTCAATACCGCCGTCAAAGGGTTTCACCCCGACCACGTCAGGCCATGACTCAGGCGGCATAGCGGGTAACGCGATGGCGTATGGTGCCGATACTTCCAGTATAACAGGGAGATCTATCCATGAGGCATATTCGGGTATTGCTGGCGTCGATGCTTTCGCTATTCCTTTTGCTGGGGATTATGAGCTGGATGGCGGATGAGAGCTACGACCGGGCGGCGCCGCGGCTGCAGGAACAACAGGAGCGCGTCGAGGAACGGCAGCGCGCGTTTGACGAACTGGCCCGGCGCGATATTGAGGAAATGGGTGGTACAGCCGCAACGGACAGCCCAACGGCCGAGGCGATGGCCGGGATGCAGTCGTTTGTCTCACCGATTCGGCCGGTCGGCACCTGGGTGGGCGTTTGCCGCACCGATATCAAACGGATTGCGATCATGAAGTTTGACCGGGATCGCTACGCCCTGGTAGTGCGCGGTGGCGGAACCCGGGAGGAGACCGAACGCGGCCGGTACGAGTTTGCGTACGACCATATCGCCTTTGATCCTGACGAGGGCGATGGGTACAAACTGGATTATCTGATGACAACCCGGGACTGCGTGGAACTGTCCGGTTACAGCCGATTTCTGCGTCTTGAGCGCACCGAGGCTGTTGATATCAACATATAAAAAGCCCGACCTGTTGCCAGATCGGGCCCGTATTCTTCCGTTTCTTCGCCACTCCAAACCTCAGGCAGTGGTCTCCTCGGCAGTCTTCTCCGGCGTCATCTCGTGTTTGCATTCCGGACAGCGCAGGAAATCACCCTTCGACTTTGATGTTTTTTCGATCAGGTAGGGGTGTTTGCAGACCGGGCAAGGGGTAGCCACCGGTCGATCCCAGGAGGCAAAGTCACATTTGGGGTATTTGGTGCAGCCGTAGAATGTACGGCGAGTCTTGGTGGTTTTCTCCAGCAAGTCTCCCCCGCACCCTTCCTTGGGACATTTGATCCCCAGCGTAATCGGCTTCGTGTTTTTGCAGTCAGGATAGGCCGAACAGGCCATGAACCGTCCAAACCGACCGGTCTTGATCACCATCGGTGAACCGCACTTTTCGCATTTCTGGTCGGTTTTGCTTTTGGCCTCTTCCTCCGGCAGCGGACGGGCCGATTTGCAATCCGGCCATCCGGAACAGGCCAGGAAACGTCCGTTGCGGCCCCACTTGATGACCATGGGCAGACCGCACTTCTCGCACTTGATGTCCGTCTTTTCGGTCATCGAGGCTTTGATCTCGGATGTTTTGCCCTCGACGTTATTGATGTTCTCCACGAAAGGCGCGTAAAACTCGCCGATAACCTTCACCCAGTCATCGGTACCCTCTTCAACGAGGTCAAGCTCGCGTTCCATATTTGCGGTGAAGGCGACATTAAACAGGTCAGGGAAATGCTCCACCAGGATCTTGTTAACCGTGGTGCCCAGATCGGTCGGGTTGAGCTTCTTCTCGAGCAACTCAACATACTTGCGATCTTTGAGGGTACTGATGATGCTGGCATAGGTCGAGGGACGCCCGATGCCATCGGCTTCCAGTCGTTTCACCAGCATGGCCTCGGAATAGCGGGCCGGCGGTTTAGTGAACGACTGATTGGGCTCCAGCTTGACCAGCTTGAGGACTTCGTCAACCGTCAGATTCGGCAGCGCCTCGTCGCCGCTGTCGCCATTGCCGTTTTCATCGGCTTCACGCGCTTCGTGATACACCTTCAGGAAACCATCAAACTTGAGCTTCTGGGCAGAGGCACGCAAAGTGAACCGTCCGGCTGTCACGTCAACCGTCTCTACATCGTACTGAGCACTCGTCATCTGCGATGCCACAAAGCGCTTCCATATCAGCGAGTAGAGCTTGAACTGCTGAGGCTTCAGGTACTTCCTGACCGCATCCGGCGGCAGATCGAAATAAGTCGGCCGGATAGCTTCGTGAGCATCCTGGGCCGATTTCTTCTTGCCGTAAAAGTTGGGCTTGGGCGGCATGTACTTGTCGCCGTATTCGCTCTTGATGAGATCACGCACATTGTTCAGTGCCTCACCGGAGATGCGGGTAGAATCGGTACGCATGTACGTTATGAGACCTACCGGGCCGCGCTTGCCGATTTCAATGCCCTCGTACAAACGCTGCGCATTGGACATTGTCTGCTTCGGCGAGAAGCCGTACACCTTGGCCGCTTCCTGCTGCAGAGTCGACGTAATGAACGGCGGCGACGGTCGTCGGACGCGCTTGGTCTTTTTAATCTCGCCAACAGTGCAGGTTTGTTTTTTGAGCTCGGCGACAATGGCATCGGCCTCGTCCTGCGAGCCGATCACAATTTTATTTTTGCCCTGTTCGCCGGCTTTAACGACCGTTTTGGAGTCGATCTGGTACAGCGAGGCAGCAAACTTCTCCCCGGCCTTAGTGGCCAGGATAGCTTTGATTTTCCAGTATTCCTCGCTGACAAAGGCCGCAATCTCCGCCTCGCGTTCGCACACCAGGCGCAGGGCCACGGACTGTACCCGCCCGGCCGAAAGGTTGCGCGCAACCGTCTTCCACAGGAACGGGGACACCATGTACCCGACCAGACGATCCAGGACTCGGCGCGCCTGCTGGG
>JAHIVM010000457.1 GCA_018816665.1 Candidatus Zixiibacteriota bacterium | reverse complement strand
ATGACAAACAGGTATACGCCGGATGCCACCGGGTAGCCGCTCTGATTACGTCCGTCCCAACTGGGACGTTCCATCTCGGCCACCAGTTCGCCGGCGACTGTGAAGATCCGCAGCGATGCCTGCTCCGCGAAATTAAAACGCACGGAGTCGTTGGTCGATCGCACCACAAAAGGATTCGGGATCGCATACACCGACTCAACGTCGTCGGTAGGCGGTCCGAGGTTGGCCTTTTTGATGGACAGGCCCCGCGGCGTAGCGACATACAGATCGCCGGTACCGGCATCTATGTAGAGATTTTTGACGGCATTGTCGATCAGGTCACTGTTGTCCGTGGAATACACCGTGAAGTCGCCCGTGACGGCATCGCGGAAAGCCAGACCGTTGGTGGCACCCAGCCAGACGTTACTCCGGCCGTCAAAACAAATAGCCGTGACGTCGGGACCGAATCCGCCGGGAAGGTTGACATCCACCAGGCGTTCCACGCCCGCATCATACCGCGAAACACCCCGGTTGGTCCCGATCCACAACTCGCCACCCGGCGAAAAACGAACCGCCCGTACTATGTCAGATATCAAAAAGCTGTTTGTTTCAGTGAAATGCGTCACGTGATCATCGCCGGTGTCAAACGGATCGGGCCCCAGGTAGTACGTAAAGACACCACGAACATTCGAACCTATTGCCAGCGTGTTGTTATAGTAGTCCAGCGCAAACACCGCATGATCGGTAATACCCTCTGTCGATCCCAGCGTGGTCCAGCCCGAGGGACTGTCAAGGTTGGTCAAATCACCTATCGCAATGGGGCGATTCTGGTACGCCCAGGTACTCGCCGCAAACACGTGGTTGTCGCTCACCGCAATAGCTTCACAGACTATGTACGTCGTGTCGTTGGGATCAAGCGCTCCCTGCAGCGACGAATTCCAGTTGTCATAATGCGCCACCGTGTCGCCCACCCGGGATACGCCGGCGCCATAGGTCCCGATCCAGTTCCAGCCGTACCGGTCAGTCACCATCAACTCCGCCCGGTTGCCCACAAGAATGGGACGTTGCACCCAGAGATCGTCGCGCAGCTCATACGGTCCCCTTTTGTAACAAAGCACCGTCAACACCCCGTCGACGCCAACCGATGCATCAGAAACGTTGTCATCGGGAAGACCCGTGTACAGATACTCCTCAAACGTTCCCCCGGCATCATGGTACACTCCGCCGGTCGTCAGTCCGACCCAGCGAACCCCCATCCCAACCGTGCCGGTGCGTGCCGCGCCGGGAAGACCGTCGGAGGCAAGCGGCGTCACGCCGCCCCCGGTAACAACAGCCGCTCCGGCCGCGGAATAGATATACAGCAGTCCGTCTTCAACTTTGATGCTCGTGAAATCGGCAGTGGTGGCATAGGGTATCTTGACAAATGTATCTGTCCCGCCATCCAGGCGATAGGCACCCCGGGGCGTGCCGATGTATATCGACGCGTCATACATGACCACATCGCGAATTATCCCGCTTTCCAATTCAGGATGGCTCTCGGGCGTGTAGGTTCTCCAGGCGTTTTTGTCATAAAGCAACTGGGGATTGGTTTTGTCGGCCACCACCAGCCCGACCGATGTCGCCAGCCAGATGGAATCTCCCACCACTTCGATACCGTATACATCGGGGGCCGGATTGAGATCTCCAAAGCGCCAGTAGTAATCTTCTATCTGGCCGTCATCAACCGCTTTCGAAAACAGCACCACTCCGGTATCCAGACCCACCCAGAGCGAATCGCCGTCATCACGCAGACAATGGATCGTCAGCGCCCGCCCGTCGTTGTGCTCGAACGGATACCGCACCGATTGCAGGCCGTCATACTTCACCAGCATCCCGGACCCGGCCACCCAGATCTGACCGTCCTCGGCCTGCATAATATCGCGGATATCAGAGATTCCCAAACCATCCAGATTGCACACACACTGTCCCTTGACATAGGGATTAGAGACTATCTGCATCCCTCCAGATGTGGCCATGTACACCGCGCCGTTAATGGTGCGCATCTGGCGCACCTGCCGGTACGATGTCAGGTTCTCCCAATCGGAGGCCTCGGCGGTGACCGATGACAGCACCAGTAACAGGCCCAGTATGATTGTCAGGCGGATCGGCGCAAAAGGCCGGTTTTTCTGAGTATCCATAACCCCAGCAATATAGCCGCCGCAAGAACGGTGAGCAAGAAAGAGACTTTCCCCGCTACATCTCCGATCACGGTAAACACGGAGAAACCGTCAAGGCGATTAACTCGTCCAATGGCCGCCATGCGGGCATCAAGCGGCAATTCATTCCATATTCGTCCGTACCCGTCCACCACGTAGCTAAGACCGCTATTGGCCACCCGGACCATCCAGCAACGGTTTTCCACGGCCCGCGTCACAAAAAAGCGCGAGTGCATGTGGATACCCACCGAATGTCCGAACCAGGTATCGTTCGTAATGCCCAGCACAAAATCCGCCCCCTGCCTGATCATTGTACGCGCGTATTCCGGAAACGCCGACTCAAAACAGATCAGAACCCCGAACGTCGTGTCCCCCATAGAGAAGAGGGCCAGCGAATCGCCCGGCACAAAGTCGGACCAGATTTTGATATCATATGTTTTGATGAAAGTCAGGTACTCGAATAGAAACTCGCGGCGCATAAACGGCAGGTCGTCCTGATAGGGCACCTGTTCCGTGAACGGCACCAGTTTAACCTTGTCATAGCGCAACTGCAGGTGACCGTCGGGCTCAAACAGGTAGCAGGAATTGTAATGCCTGACCCTCTCCCCCTCGGTATTGGCTCCCAGCGCACCAACCAACTGGTAGGCACCCGACTGGCGCGCTGTCTGAGACAGCATGTAGCGATGACGGGCATCGTGAGACAGATAGGCCGGCGCCGATGTTTCCGGCCAGACATGCAGCACCGCCCCGCTATCGGCTAT
>JAHIVM010000456.1 GCA_018816665.1 Candidatus Zixiibacteriota bacterium | reverse complement strand
GGCTTGAGGGCGGAGTCGAGCATCAGCAGGTAGGCTATGCCCAGCAGCGACGCGCCAATCATTCCGTACAGCAGGAAGGTTCGCCCGACCGCATAGGCGCGTTCGTTGTCGGACCCAATCCAGCCGACCCAAAAACCGCCCACGGTCACGGCTCCCAGAATCATGTGCAGCCATCTCAGTATGTACGATCCGACCTCGGGATTGAGTGCCAGGCCCGATTGATCGGTAGCGTAGAGTGCCTTCATGGCATCCGGACTTTCAGCCAGTGAAAATACAGAACTGTACACCAGGGCCACATACAGCATTCCCGCCAGTCCAATCCAGAGCAAAGTGCTCGGACCGTCGCCGGCCCTGTCGGGTTTCCGGAACGCCGTGGCGTACAGAAGGTAGTATACCACTATCACGACCGGGATTATCATCAGCCAGAACCAGCCGCTGATGATTGACGCTGAGTACACCTGGCGATGATAGGTCAATTGCACGAACAGCAGCGGTGCTACGCCAAAGGTAACTGTGGCCGCCATAACTGTAGGAAACAGTTTCAGAAATCGCTGCACCACCGGATGCTGCCATTTGTTTTCGAGTTTGCCGAACAGCATGATGATCACGCCGCCAAGGACAAAATTCATCGCTGCAAAATGGAGCGTGAGCGTAATCCAGTGCAGAAGATTGATCAGCCACGGAGGGGCCGAGAGAAAATTGTAGTCGGGTAGCATCAGTTTTGCCCTCCATCTGTGGCCAGCGAGGTCAGGTACGCGATCAGGGCCGCGCGTTCGACATCGTCACCCGTGAATGCCGGCATTTCCTCGCCCAGGTCCCCGGCCATATCCAGCAGATCCTCCAGATCGGCGGCTTCCATCCCCAGGATCGATTCGGCCTTGTCGCTGTAGCCGCCAAAAACATGACAGCGACCGCAACGGACATCGTACACTCGTTTGCCCAATTCGGCCCCCTCAGCACCCGTGATTTCCGCCAGGTGACGCTGATCTATCAGGCCATATATGTGGTCACCTATCAACGCGGCTTCTTCCTCGGTGCCCAGGAACGGCGGCATGTTGCCGCGCAACGCGACGGTTCCCAGAACGATGCCGGCAATGTACTCCGGATCGGTGCCGTCGAAAGCAGGTTTCAACGGCTGATAGCCGTCGATCGTGTGACAACTGCGGCAGGCGTGACGGAACAAGTCGGCGCCGTCGTCACCGGTACGAAACTCGATGTGGGTCAGGAGGCCGGTATCCCGGTAGGTATCAGCAAGGGCGAGTTCCGTGGCATTTCCGTACATGTAATCGTAGACCACAAACGGCTTGCGAATCGACTCCCGCATCCATTCAAAAGAACCGAACCAGACCAGCCCCAGAGCCATCATGACGGCCGCTACTATAATCGAGAAACGGCGACTAAACAGCAGACCAAACACAATCAGCAGAGCCGCCAGGACTCCGGCCAGCCACCAGGAGTATTCGTATGCCTGAAGAGGCAACCGCATCGTGTCGACCGCCCCCTGAGTGATTGAGTCTGGAATGGCATTCCAGAACCAGAGCAGGGAAGGGGCCATGACCGCCAAACCGACCAGTCCCCAGATCGTGTTGTAACGGACGGTGGCCGCCCGGGCGGAGGGATCCTTGAGTCGCGCTGCCACCAGCAGACTGAACAGGCCGGCCAGGAGAATTGAAACCCCGGTTCGCAGCACTAGCGATGATAGGAACGTGGGATTGAAAAAACCATCCCAGAAATTACCTGTGGCCAGCCAGGTTCCGGGGGTCAGCATGAAAGACAGAATACCGTTTATGATGAAGAGCGACATCCAGGCGGCCCCGAAGTAGATCCAGCCGACAATCTGATGGTCTTTTGCCGCCATCCGATCCCACCCGTAAAGGTAGATGAGAGCGGCCGCAATCTCCACCACGAAAAAGGTCCACTCCGTGGCCCACCCCCAGACGAAGTTGTGGATCAGCATTTCGGTGGCTGCCGGATTAAGCAGTCCGATGATGAACCAGATGCCTACGCCGGTGACGGCTCCCAGGACCAGAGTGGTAAGGACAAAAAACTTGCTCAGGCCCTTCAGATAGGCTAAGCGGGCTGAGTCTCTGGTTCGTCGGGCAAACGTCTCGGCTACGACCAGATACAGTCCGCCCCCGATGGCAAAATGGGAGATGAAGACGTGAAACACGGCAATGCCGGCCATCAACAGACCGTATCCTGTGGCCGTATCCCAGAACGGATAGTTCATTATGTAGACCTCCTGCGATCAACTCCGAATCTTATGGGGAGCAGTGTAGTATGAGCCCACTTGTTAATCAAGGATTTGATACTGCGTAGTGGAGAAATATAGTCTACTTTGTTGTAGAGTATTGTCAGTTTATGTCACCCGCTCTAATCGGGACGTTAACCGTCTATAACACAATCTGTTACCGACTGCCAGCTACTGACATCACATACGTTTTGCGTAAGAATGTGACTAAAATCACAACGCTGTAGACATTTTGCTCTGCTTTTTCCTTGCCTTTTCCGACGGTATTTGTAAGTTAGTGAGCATTAACTAAGGTGACGTTTCTATGACAAATCGCACGCCGAATAGAAAAGCGCAGATCGTCCGGGCCGCCACCGACCTTTTCAGCCGTCATGGCTTTGATCGGGTGACCATAAAGGAGCTTGCCCAGGCGTGCGATATCACCGAACCGGCGGTCTATCGCCACTTCAAATCCAAAGATGACATTTACGATGCCGTGCTGGACTCCATGGCGGAACGCATGAAGTCCCGGGATCTGTTTGATTCCCTGACTGAGAGCGACGATGTCGAGGTAGTCCTGCACAAAATGGCCACTCATGTCATAGATTTCTTTACCCGCAACGAGGATATGCATCGCCTGCTTCTGTATTCCGCCCTTCACAAGCATGCCAAGGCCTCGAAGGTCTACGAGATCATGCGCGGGAGCTTCGTCAAGTTTCTCCATGATCAGCTTGACCGCCTGTACGGGCAGAAGATGATAGTGAAGAAGAACAATGAGATTACGGCGCGCTGTTTTGTCGGCATGGTGTTTGAGTGCGCGCTGGGCCGGACCCTGTGGAAAGGCATGCAGGGCAAAACATATAAGCCTGCTGATGTTATTGCGAACAATGTCCCCATCTATGCCCGGGGGCTGAAAAGATGATGTCCGAGGAAGGTCAGAACCGGTACTTTTTTTGGAGGTATGGTATGAGTATTAGTCGGAAGAGGAGCGGCCCCTATTCGCGCTGGCGCATAGGATCGCTCACGGCTGCGGTCGTAGCCTTAGTACTACTGGTGCCCACTGCAATGGCGGGTGACATTGATAACGCCACCTGCATGGGGTGTCATGACGACGTTGGGGAGCAGTTTGCCCAGACGCCTCATGGAACGTATCTCACGAGCCGCCCGGCGCTTGCAGAATTCAGCTGCGAGTCCTGTCACGGTTCGGGAATGCAACACGTCGAGGATCCGTCACCGGCGAACATCCTCAATCCGGCCAACG
>JAHIVM010000455.1 GCA_018816665.1 Candidatus Zixiibacteriota bacterium | reverse complement strand
GAGCGGGTGGTGGCCGAAACGTTGTCCGTCCCTTATCCCACCGGCGTGGGGGCCGGCCGGGGGCTGCAGTTCCGTGGGGTCACCGGACCGTTCTGCACTGCGGCCGATACATTGTCGCAACCTTACCAGATAAACGTGAGAGTTTCCGACGGCGAGATGGTTACTGTCCGCAAATTCGCCCGCACAGTTGAACCCGGCCGGTATACGTTGATGCTTGCTGATACCGGACCTGGCCCGGGTCAAGGGTTGCCGTCGTGTCTGCGGATGCCAAAAGCGAAAGTGGGGGACACGGTCCGGCTGGTGATCCCGGCAACAGGACTTCCGCCGTGAGCACCTGGCTCGCTATGCTGTGCCTCGGTGGATGTGTTCCTGATACCCGATCGGGGGGAGCATCGCGGCGTGGTCACAGTTGGTGATATCTGGGCGCAGGAGGTTGGGGACTCATTGTCCGGGCCGGACTTTGCCTACCCCGAACGAGCCTGGGTGAAACCGTCGACCCGGATAGCCTCGCAGCATGTTACCTCTGAATCACCGAATGCATATCTGAGGATCGACGTTGTCATTCCATCCCGCCTGCCCGACAGCACCCGTGTGCGGTACGGCAATTATGCCCTGGGGGCTATGGTCACCGGCGGGAACCGGTATGTGTGCGAGGCCTTTATGGAAGGGCTGATGGTGGAGTGAACAGGGCGCTTCTTTCGACGTGATCCGATAGCAGATGAGGGAGGCGAGCCGGGTTCCTCCGCAGTTGCTCAACCGGTCCGCATTGCCTTCTGCAGTTCTTTCTTCAGAAACACCGGCTGGGCTGATTCGACCGCGATCGATTCGCAGCCGTTGAACCCGGCGAAGTCTCGCAGTCCGGCGGCCAGGCCCTCGAGAAAGGCATCGTTGGGGCTGAAGTCGTCCTCAAGCACCAGCCTTTTGACCTGCAGCGTTTTTGTCTTTCGGTCCGCTTTTGGATCGAGCCGTCCCACCAATCTCTCGTCCCACAATATCGGCAACACGAAATACCCGTGCTTGCGTTTGGGGGCGGGGACATAACACTCAATCGTGTAGTCAAAATTGAACAGTTTTTTGATCCGTGCCCGCTGGATCACAAAATTGTCAAACGGGGAGAGCAGGTGCAGTCGAGGCGTTTTCCGTCGTAACTTACCGACCGTCTCGATCGTCTCCGGGAACGCGTAGTATGTGCCGTTGTCCAGCTCTCGGATCGACACCTCAACCACATCGCCGTTCGCCACCAACTCTCTCAGCGCCTCCCGCAGCGTTTCCTTGTCGGTAGCTCTGATGTGATCGTCGATCTCGGCCTCCTGGGCCAGACCGAATGCCTGCAGCGCCCGTCGCACGAAAAACCGTCCAACTTCATCCGTAGTGGGCATCCGCGTATCAACATCCGGCGGCAATACGCGCTCGGTGAGATCGTAGATACGTCCGAACTTCCGGCGCTCGGTAATCATCAGGTCCCCCCGCGACCAGAGCATGTCGAGCGCGTATTTCATGGGCGACGGCCCCCAGAATTTTGGTCGCTTGCCTCTGGGGGGATTCTCAAAGTCCCTGGAACCCAGCGGACCCTCGGTCCGAATGCGCTCCAGAATGGGCTTCATGAACTTGCCGTACTTCTTGTCACGATCCTTTTCCCACTTGGTGTTTGGATCATAGGCGGCCTTCATGCGGGGAAGATAAAAGCGATAGTCAGCGGTCGGCAGCAGCGACAGTGCGTGGCCCCAGTATTCAAACACGCGACGGTCTTTCGCCTGCAGGTCGTGCAGCATTTCAGGTCTATAGTCGCGCCGTCGGTTCCAGATGGTATGATGATGCGCCCGTTCAACGACTGCAATGGTGTCGATCTGGACGTATCCCAGGGTTTCAATCATGCGGGCCACACCCTCCCTGCCTCGCGGGAATTTCCGGCGACCATCGAGCAATTGGGCATGCAGGGCCATACGGCGGACGGATTTTAGGGGTATTCGCACGGGTACTCCTTTGTTGTCGCTGTTCATACCACGTCCCGGACAACAATCAAACGCCGAATTGCACGGATGTAAATCACAAATGAAACTCGCTGTTGATACGTGTCAAAGTTGTCGCTTGCCAGGCCGGTTCATGCGGCCGTATCTTGTTGGAGAATCATCAGAACGAGGCACAAGCCGTGAAAATAGCCACGTGGAATGTGAATTCGATCCGATCTCGCCTGGAGCGGCTGCTGGCCCTCCTGGAGCGACATCAGCCCGATGTCCTGTGTTTGCAGGAATTGAAGGCTACGGATGACGTTTTTCCGCGCGATGAAATCACTCAGGCCGGTTATTATTCGGTTGTGTACGGTCAGAAGACCTACAACGGAGTCGCCATCCTGAGCAGGAGTGAACCCTCGGATATCCGCTGCGGGCTTGAGGATGGTGTTGATGATCCCCAGGCGCGGCTGGTATCGGCCGAAATCGACGGTGTTCGGGTGCTCAGCGCCTATATTCCAAACGGCAGTTCGGTTGACTCGGACAAGTTCGCGTACAAGCTGCAGTGGTTGTCTCGATTGCGCCAACTGCTTGATCGGGCTTATGACCCTGAAAAGCCGCTGGCGATTTGCGGCGATTTCAATGTGGCAATCGATGATCTCGATGTCGCCGAGCCGAATAAGTGGGCCGATTCCGTGCTCTGTGTGCCGCAAGTGCGAGAGGCGCTGGCAACGGTAACCCAATGGGGGCTGGTGGACACGTACCGGGAGCGGCACCCGGAGGGAGGCCTCTATTCCTGGTGGGACTACCGTCAGCTGGCCTTTCCAAAAAACAACGGCCTGCGAATTGACCACGTGTTTGCCACCGCACCGCTGGCCCAACGCTGTGTGGCGGCCGAGATTGACCGCGATGAGCGCAAAGGACAAAAGCCCTCGGATCACGCGCCCGTCATAGTGGAGTTTGCTCAGGGCTGATCGAGAATTCGTCGATGGAGATGCAGTCGCGATGAATGGTGTAGAATACTACGTTCACGATATCGATCGCTTTGCGATACATTTCTGGGGCAACGTGGGTATCCGCTGGTACGGACTGTCGTATGCGGCGGGATTCGGTGTAGCCCTGCTTTTGCTTCACCTGCTGTACAAGAAGGGGAAGTCGCCGCTGACACCGTCGCAACAATCCGGCGCCATGCTGGCGCTGGCATTCGGCGTCCTGGTGGGGGCGAGGGTGGGACATGTGTTGCTTTACGATCTCAAAGACACGCTGGCAGATCCATTGTCGTTTTTTGCCATCTGGAAGGGCGGCATGGCCTCCCACGGCGGGTTTGTGGGCGTGATGATTGCCGGCTGGTGGGTATCCAGGACGTATGGCATATCGCCGGGGCGTCTGGGGGACATTCTCACCACCCTGGCTCCGCCGGGATTGATGTTTGGACGGCTGGCGAATTTTATCAACGGTGAGTTGTGGGGGACCGTTACCAATGTTCCCTGGGCGGTTATTTTCCCCCAGAGCGCTCCGCCCGGGACGCCGATTGCGGCGATACCGCCGAGGCATCCATCGCAGTTGTATGAGGCCGCGCTCGAGGGACTGGCGTTGATTCTGTACACGCAATGGCGGATCTGGCGCACCGATGTACAAAAAAACCCCGGTCAGTTGTCCGGGGAGTTTCTGATTCTGTACGCGATTGTGCGAACGATCGGCGAGCAGTTCCGCGAGTACGATTCACCGCCCATCCTGGGGCTGAGTCGGGGTATCTTCTACAGCTTATTTCTGGCGGCCCTTGGGGTGGTGTTTATCTGGCGATCGCGCCGGAAAACCGCCTGACCTGCTACCCAAGTTTCACCGGCTCCAGACCGTACAGTTTGAATTCTGACTCTATTTCGCGGGCAATGGTCTCGCCCGGATTCAGTTTGCGATAAACACGGGGCAGCATGTCCACGGCACCGCTCATGTTGTGGAAGGCCACGCCCTTTTGAGCGACCGCTTCCTTCACACTCAGACCGTCATCGCGCTTTTCCATACGGTTTGTCAG
>JAHIVM010000454.1 GCA_018816665.1 Candidatus Zixiibacteriota bacterium | reverse complement strand
GTTCGGCAATAGCCTGGGTGTGGGCAATCGCCTCCGGGCAGAACGCAAAGCGCTTGATCATTTCTGCAGGTGGTTTAAGATAGCGTTCGGCATTGGGATACAACAGCGATCCGGCTTTGTCCAAAGTGGTGTGATGTCGGATGCAGGTAAGGACGTCCTGTAACGGGCGACGGTCCGTCGTGGCATAATGCACGTTATTGGTGGCCACGAGAGGGATATTGAGTCTCTGTCCGAGCCGCATTACTTTTTCGCATAACGCATGATGTAACGGCAGGTTGTGATGCTGCATCTCCAGGTAGAAGTTATCCGCGCCGTAAAGTTCCCGGTATTGCGCGGCGGTACGTTCGGCCTCGGCGGTATCCCCTGTGAGCAGGGAGACGGGGATATGTCCGAGCGGGCAGCCGGAGAGCGCAATAAGGCCGTCGCGATAACGATCCAGCAGGTCATAGGTCACCCGGGCATTGTTTTTTTCATTGGCCAGTTGCGCCCCGGTAATCAATTGCGAAAGATTGGCATACCCCCGTGCGTTTTTGACCAGCAACACCAGATGCGTGTCATTGTCAAGCGTGATCTCGGAACCGAGAATCGGCTTGACCCCGTGTTCGCGGGCTGCCTGATCAAACCGCACGACACCGTAGAGGCCGTTGTGATCGGTCAGGGCCAGGGCCGGGTAACCGAGCGCGGCGGCCTGCCGGGCCAGTTCCTCCGGGTGCGAAGCGCCGTCGAGAAACGAAAAGTTGGAGTGTGCGTGCAGTTCAATGTAGTGCATGGCTTATGGTATGCTGGTTTTGACGTGATAGATGACTGCTCCCATCCCGTGTTGTCGGGCATCCTCACCTGACAACGGTTAATTGCTCCTCTTGATTTTGTGGGTGCGTCTTCGGACCCGCCGCATACACATGCTGCCATATCAATCGTGTTACCAATACCTCGCACCGATCGGATACTTATCGAGAATACGGTTGCGGCAGGATCGAAGACGGTCCTGCCCTACAATGCAAATGAGCAGCCGTCCCCGGGCCGGCCACCCGGACTGTATCCCATCATAAATGATGGGCCACCCGGACTATATCCCATCATAAATGATGGGCCACCCGACACACGGCCACCCGGGAAGAAACCGAATACATCATCAAGTCATCCTGAGCCTGTCGAAGGATGGCTTAAGTATCCTTCGTAGGTCGGGTTCCGAGGTGCCCGCGATTAGCGGGTAGCGAGAAACCCGACATGCCCTGCAGATCGTTAGACCTGTTAACTCTGCTCATTAATTCCGCCGTCAATCTGCCTGCTCACCCGCGGCGTGTTTGTGCCTTACCTGTGTCGGGTTTCTCACCCCGCCTGTTCGGCGGGCTTCGGAACCCGACCTACAAAATCTCTGAAACCCGGCCTGCAACGTGTTTGTCATTGCCGATAATGAAACCGTCCCAAACAAGTTTGAGACGGCCACCCGGACCCTGGGGAACCATGTGCTCATCTCAATCAAACACCCCCTGCAAAAACCACTGCGCCGCTGTCCGGTCAAAATAAATCAGGTACTGTCGATGTCGCGCGGTCTGGATCTCGTAATACAATCGATCAAAGCCCTGCGCCCACCAGCCACCGGAAAGTTCCCACGGCCCCCGGTACTTCGCAGTGACCGGCTGCCGAAAAGTCACGGTCATCGTTGCCTGCGGTCCCGAGATAGCTACCCCGATTTCACGCGGTGGCTGCAGCAGGCGCAAACCGTTGATCCGCCCGGCCGCATACGGATAAATGGCGCGGGCATCAACCGGGGTGGTGCGGGGATGCGGACGAATCAACCGGGCAAACTCAAACCGCTGTTCGGGCAAAAAGGTGTCACGCGGAAGGGGAACCGTTATGATCGTATGGGCGATCTCCTGTTGTTTCCGGACGGTATCCTCCCGCAACACCCGACACCCTCCGGCCATGTCATCGCCCAACGGCAACTGATCCCCGGTCAACGAGGCTACCGCCGGGATGGTCACCGTGATACCGCACACGGGTGAGACAAGCCGGGTGGTTTCCAGTTGCAGACGCAACTGCCGCAAGAACGGGACGGGGGTAAGCGACGGTGACTCCACTGTTACCGTGAGCGACAGCCGTTCCCGGTTGTCGAGATCATACATAATCTCAACCGTGGAACAGCCCTGGCAGAACCGTCCGAGCCGCACCAGCAACGACGCCAGGAGAGCTTCGGTTTGCGCCGCTATCATCCGGTCCCGGTAAATTGAGGCAGTCAGCCAGACGCGCTCGGTTAACGGTTCCCCGGAGGCACCGGGTTTAAAAAACGCGGTGTCATCACCCCGGGCCAGGCGGGACAACGCCGCCCCCCGGGGACCAAACCGTCGGGTCAGTTCATTGCCCGGGAAACCGGCCAGTTGACGGATGGTTTTGATCCCGAGATCGTGCAGTGTGTCGGCGATGTCATCGGGAAGTTCCAGGCGGGCCACGGGGAGCGGACGTAAATACTCACGTTCTTTGCCGTCGGGAACGATCGTATACGCTCCCGGCGCCGATTCACGGGCCGCCACCCGGGCGACAAACTTGTTATTGGCAATACCCATCTGGATTGGATACCCCAGCGGCGTGACAGTTTCGCTGATTTTGTGCGCCAGGTGCTGATCGTTTTTGTACAGCAAACCAAAACCGGAAATGTCGAGATAGTACAACCCCGGTTCGGCCTCCTCCACAAAGGGGGAGAGGCTTTGCAGTTTTTTGTACAGACCGTTGGAAACAGCAATCTCTTGTTCGACATCGCGGGTTCGAACAGTCAAATGTGAGCACACCGTGTGTCCCTGGGCGACGGTCATAGCAATCAGCACGCCTGCATGGGCAGCCTCCCGGTTGAGCGCTATAATCCCGGCCGTTTCCAGATCGCTGTCGGCCAGAGCCAGGGGCTGCCCGACCAGTTCGGGATGTTCGCGCAGGCAGGCCTCAATCGCAAAATTGGGAATGGTGACACAGGCCACCCGGGAGCCTTTCATCGGGCTATCTCCACCCGGGTACCCTCGGTGGTGATCCGGCTTTTGGTGATTTCTATCGCCAGTCGTTCGTTATCCCGACGGCTTACCTCAAGGCGCAGTGAGGCCATACTCGACGGAATAATATCCGAAT
>JAHIVM010000453.1 GCA_018816665.1 Candidatus Zixiibacteriota bacterium | reverse complement strand
TGCCGTTGGTGCCGGTCACTCCGCAGGCCTTAATTTTCATCCCCGGGAAACCGTAAAACTTCGCCGAGGTATCGGCCATGGCCTTGCGAATATCAGGCACCTGCACGTGAGCCGGAATGTCCGGGCAGCTCTCACGCTCTCCCATGACCGCCACCGCCCCGTTGTCACGAGCCTGTCTGACATAGTCATAGCCGTCGCTCTTGAAGCCCTTCACCGCGAAAAACAGCCCGCTCTCTTTGACCTGACGGGAATCGTATTCGATCTGCGTGATCTCTACGTCGCCGTCTCCGGTCAACACCGCGCCGGTCAGTCCATCTATGAGTTCGCTCAGCCTGATGTCAGCCTCCTTTTAGGATGGTTTGCAGCGCAGCACACAACGGCCACCCTGAGACAATACCTGCCCCGCCTTGATGGACTGCCACCGGATCGTCCCGGAGCCCTCCACCTCAAAATGTATACCCGCCCGGGTGAGAAACGCGGCCGCCCGGCGAAGCGGCAGGCCGCACAAATCTATCATCGACAGGTTGTTCTCTCCGTGAGGTATGACCCCCACCAGCATCTCATCGCCGGTCAGCATTTGCCGGTCAGGCGGAGGAAACTGCCAGGCTACCGTCCCCTCTGCGACAGCAGTACGTAGTTTCACCCCTTCCTGATCGGCAATCATCTGGGCCTGACGGATGGACCGTCCGACCAGATCGGGAGCTTGTATGGTAATATCCAGCCGCCGCGTGTGCTCGAACACCATGCGATCCGGCCGCGAAAATACATCGGGATTGGTCAGGCTGTAGCGTTCGGCAATACGACGGAATGTTTTGCCGGACGTATGCCCGCCGTATGTCACCGGGCGCGGATCCCTAAGCACCACGATACCCGCCACCACCGGCGACTCGGCCGGGAAGTATCCGCAGAAACTGGCGTTGAAGCGATTTTTGAAGTACCCGCCCTGCTCCAGGTTGGGAATCTCAGCCGTGCCGGTCTTGCCGGCGATGCTGACAAAGGGCGAGTTGACCGGCTCACCGGTGCCCCGCTCCACCACCCCCCGAAGGAACGATTTCAGGGAGTCAACCGAGGCCGTCGTCATGGCCCGGTGGATCACCTGCCGGAAGGCCGTCTCCTTCACGTACCCCGTATTCTCGACGTAACCGCGAATCAGATTCGCCTGCAGCAACTCGCCGCCGTTGGCGATAGTCCCCATGGCCATCGCCATCTGCAAAGCGCTGGTCGCTACCGAATGCCCCATCGCCATGGCCGAGACGTTGTAGTCCGACCAGACCCGGGGGGCGGTCAGACTGCCGGAGGTCTCCCCCGGCAAGCCGCAGCCCGGCTTGGTCCCGAAGCCGAAATCGCGATACGTCTGCAACAGCTTCTTTGCATCGCCGCGGATGGTCCACTTGCCCAGGCCGATATTGGAGGACAGCTCGATAATGCTGCGGAAATTCATCCAACCGTGTTTCTTGTCATCGCGCAGTCGACCGCGTTCCATCTTCCAGTAGCCCTCTTCGCAGTACACGGAATCGGCATAGCTGATTATCCCCTGATCCATAAGACCGGCCGCCGTGAACGGCTTAAACGATGACCCCGGCTCAAACTGGTCCGAAATCGCACACAACTTGACCGGCCGCCCCGGATTACGCTCGTCCGGATCAACATGCGCCATGGCAAGAATGTCGCCCGAATTGCAGTCTATGAAGGCCGCCATGCCGGACTTGGCATTGTACGCCTCCAGCGCCGCCGCCAGCTCTTCTTCCACCACCGCCTGCAGACGCCAGTCAATCGTCAACACCAGCGACTGCCCCGGCACCGGTTTCACCAGCGCGGTTTCGCGAACACGGTAGGTGCGGCGAAGTCCGTCGCGACGGATATCCGCCCAGCCCTTCTGACCGGCCAGGAGGCTGTCCCAGGACAGCTCCACCCCTGCCAGCCCATCACCGTCGATATTCGTAAACCCCAGAATCTGTTTGCCGATCCGACCAAAAGGATATTCCCGCACCGTTTCATCGCGCAAATGCAAACCGGCCGGACTATCGGCGGTAACTCGCGCCGCCAGTTCGTCATCAAGATGGCGCTTGATCCAGCGAAAACGATCAGGGGCAAGTCCGTACTTCTTGATTGCCGTCCCCGCCTTCATGCCAAACAGCTTCTCGACATATCGTGCGACCGACTTCAACTCCGCCCTGGTCTCGGGATAGGCATACAACGATGCCCGGGTGACGTTTTTGGCTACCAGTTGACCGTGACGGTCATAGATCATGCCCCGGCCGGCCGGAATCGGCACCTTGCCGGTCGATTGTTTTTCCACCATCTCGCTGTACGACGAAGCATGGACTATCTGCAGCTGTCCCAGGCGCAAACCGATCACCACAAAAAACAACAGCATGCCGAATATCATGACGGCAAG
>JAHIVM010000452.1 GCA_018816665.1 Candidatus Zixiibacteriota bacterium | reverse complement strand
ATCTCCGACACATAGCGGTACCGACCGGCGGCGTCTTTCTTGAGCATGGTGTGGTACACCAGCCGATACAAACGCACGGTTACGTTGTCGGCGATGTCGGGACGGTACTCCGTGTTGAGCGCGGTCAGGTCCACCGTAACCGGTTGACCCGGTGTGGCCCAGGTGGGCACGACCGGCTTTATCCCGAGATACTTCGGGTAGGGATGGACCAGCAGCCGACGGTAGGCATTGACCATCCGTCCGCCCGGTTCGGACACTCCTGCGGATACCAGGAGGGAGAGGGCGGCCGGTGGCCGGTACTTATGTGCAATCGGGTATCGAAGTTGAAGCAGGCCGTCGGTATCGAGCGACCCCTCCGACAGCGGCGCCTGCACCGGAGCGAAAGTGCGATCAGGATCGGCGAAACTGTAACCGGCGTAGCCGGGAGGGGAGATACGGTGATCCTCCAGGGTAACACTCCCGGTGACGAGATAGCCGGCGGTGGGGGGACCGAACAGGAAGCGACTGCGCACCTCCGCTTTCATAGTATCGCCGGCTCGGTACACGGAGTCGGCCGGATTGATCTCCACCTTGATTCGGTCGGGCATAAAGTCTTCCACCTGGAAGGATGCTGACCCAATCTGATAGTCATCGCCGATATGTGCTCGCAGGGTATACTTGCCGGTTCGGGCATAGTCCGGAAGGATCAGCGCCTCGGTCGAAAAGGCCTCCTCGGTGGTAGACAGACTGAGTGTTTTGGTTTTCTGCCCCACCGGGTTGTAGACCGAAATCTGGTAGGGGAATTCGGGCGGCAGGACACCCTTGGCCGCCCGGACTATTGAAGCGATGTGCGCGGTATCGCCGGGCCGGTACACGCCGCGATCACTAAACACAAACGCCTCGTACCCGGAGCGCAGGCGGGGCCGTCCTTTGATGTCGAAGTCGGCGGTGGGAAGCAGGCATTCCGAGAAACGCAGATAGCTCATGTCATCATCGGTCTCGACGATGATCACGTACGGTGTAAATCCTTTGGTGGTGGCGGCAATATCCTGGAAAGTGAGAATACCCCGGCTGTCGGTTTTGCCCTCAAGCAGCACCTGGTTGTTTTCGCTGTAAAGTGTGACCCGGGCCTTTTTGATGGGGGTGACATCGGACAAACGGTGGGTCCAGACCATCAGATAGTCGTCGGACACACGGGCCAGGATACCGATGTCGGTCAGCATGACGAGACGCCGGTCCTTGCGCCAACGCTGTGATTTCTGATGCACGCCGAGGCGGAATACTCCCCGGGCGGTGTCCCCGACGATGGCACCGATGTCGGCGGTTGTGGTCAGTGTTTCGTTCGTTTTCCCTGCGAGCGGGATCGTCTTTGAGAAGAAGCGTTTTCCGACATGGGCGATGTTCGATTGGTCGTATCCGCCGGTCGCAGTATACCCCCCGGTGAGAGCAAATACGAGGTTGTTGGCGAAGATTTGCTCTACTTCCAGAGAGAGAGAATCTACATTGACCGATTCGATTTCGAGCAGGCGGGCTCCGGATCGGGGGAGGAAAACGCCCGGGGAAACGAAAGATACCGACGGGTTGAGATCCGGGATAGTGACCATCGATGAAAACTCGCGCTCGAGAGGAATCCCGGCCCTGGATGGAATACCCTTCGTCAGGGTCACGGAGTACGTGCGACCGGACTGAAAGTCACCGCGCAGAACGATGCGGCTCCAGAGTGGTTCGGCCTGGAAGTCGATGGTCGGATCAACGGTGACGTATTTTGCGACATCAAGGGGGGCCAGTTCACGATCGAAGTCGATATAGATTACGCCCCGCTTGCCCTCGGTGTCGGCTGTCATTTCTCGGACCGTGAGCGGCCGTTGCGCTTCAATGCGGAAGGTCCGTTCGAAGTCCCGGGCCAGCGGCTGCTCGCATGTCCGGCAGACCAGCCCGGACTTGATCAGCATCTGATACTCCTGCGTTTCGGTAAGTGCCGGAAGAGTATCGAGGACAATAGTCATTTGCGAGGCGTATTCCGCTTTGGCCTGATTCCAGCGCCAGGCTTGTCGGGACGGTGATCCCGACGGTCCCTGACCGGTTTGAATGGTGAAGGTCGGCTTGTCTATGGCTGCCGCGGTTTTGCCGCGAATGACCAGAGAACGACGCAACTGGTCGACATCAACGGCATAATTGAAGTTCAGGTCAATGAGCATGCGGACACGACCGGGGTACTCCGGAACCGGCTCAGTTTGCGAATAGCAGGTGGTAACGGTCAGCGGCGGAGTGAAGAACTCGAACTTGTGTGCCGCGCGCAGACGGTTGCCGTTGATATACGTGCCACCGGATTGGATGGTGGCCCGGTACTTCGTGGCCGGCAGCAGCTCATCGTCGGGGTAATATCGCAGGATGTTGGGTTCAATCCAGCGAGCGAGACCCGGTACGGGAGGCTGGAAACTCAGCGGACAATCCCGCACGATGAGGTCCAGACTGTCTGTCGACACCATGTCGTTGGAGAAGCGCACGGTTATGTTGGTGCGTGTTTTCGCGACGCCCTCCGGGGCAACGTGCACGACTTCCACATTGTGGTCGGGTCGCGGTTGCTGGGCATCGGCCAGGATTTGCAGTGAGGCACCGGCGCCGATCAGCACCGCCATGGCTCCAACGGACAGTGCGGTCGGCAAAGACGTAAGCAGCGTGAACACACGTTTCATACCATCCCCCTGGTATTCGGACTGTTATGTAGTATCTAGGTAGGAAACCCGCCCCCAAAAAGCAAGGCCCTATCGTTCCGGCTCCCCGTTTCGGGGGTCGGTTTACCTCTTATACACGCAAGGTTCCCGGCCGGGTCAGGGAGGGATCAACCGGCTGCCGGCGAGCATACGAAAGGCCCCGGCATATATGGGACGCCGGGGCCTCTGCGATGGGATACGGAGTGGAAACTTCGGGGGAGTATGCGACTAGATGATACCGCCCCTATGTCTTACGATGTCGCCGGACACCATGTAGATAACGTCCTCGGCGATGTTGGTGGCATGATCGGCAATGCGTTCCAGGTGGCGCGATACGCTGAACATGTTGCTGTAGAACTCCGCGGCCTCGGGATTCTCTTTCACCCTGGACATGGTGGCCAGGTAGGCCTCCCGGTGCCGTCGGTCGATTTCGTCATCGGACTTCATGACCTCGCGGGCAATCTCGCCATCCATTTCCACCAGGGCGTCGGAACTACGTTTGACCATGTCCACGACCAGACGGAGCATCTCCTCGAGATCGAAAGGAACGCGATGTTCGGGCATGCTGTTGATCAGGATTGCCCGATCGGCGATATTGCCGGCCAGATCACCGATACGCTCCAGATCACTGTTGATCTTCAATACCGCGATAATGAAGCGAAGGTCAATGGCTACCGGCTGATAGAGGGCCAGAATTTTCAGGCACTCTTCCTCCACCTCAACTTCCATCTGGTCAATCTCGTAGTCGGCATCGATCACCTTGTGGGCGAGATCGGTGCTGCGCTCGGTGATTGATTTGACAGCCTGATGGAGATTCTGCTCAACCATGGCGGTGAGATGCAGAATTTTCTTGTTCAGGCGATCTATTTCGTGCTGATAATGCTTTGTCATCTGTTCTTTTCCGATCAGCCAAAACGGCCCGTTATGTAGTCTTCAGTCTTCTTCTTCGCCGGCTTGGTGAAAATTTTGGAGGTTTTGCCGAATTCCACCAGGTCGCCCTCGAAAAAGAAAGCGGTGTCATCAGCCACCCGGGCAGCCTGCTGCATATTATGTGTGACGATGACGATCGTATAGTCCTGTTTCAGGATACCGATCAGATCTTCGATTTTTGACGTTGATATCGGAT
>JAHIVM010000033.1 GCA_018816665.1 Candidatus Zixiibacteriota bacterium | reverse complement strand
CCCGGCGGGCAGGCGTGGGAAGCCCTCGAGAATCTTGATCCGCGGGATCGTGAGAATCTCATTCTCGACGTTGTGCTGCCTCCGGGCGTTTCTGATGATGCGTCCGCTCTCGCAGGCAAGATAGAGGACAATTGGAACACGGGGCACTACGATACCGCCCTTCTGCTGTTCTCTGAATTGGCGGACCTGGTGGATCCCACGCTGATTGAACTGGGTCAGGATTGGCGAGTTCCGCTGTGGTCTGAATCGCCGGACAAGTTCGGAGGGGACATACGCATTGGTGTGCGCGATTCCATTTATGCCACCGCTCTCGATGTCCACCGCGCGTCCGGCAACCTTTTTGCCATCACGCTGTTTCAGTCGGGAGCGTCAGGATCTGCGTGGACGGTCAACTTCTCTTCCGACGGGGGCGAGACCTGGACCGAAACGTACTACTGGAACGCAACCTACCAAGTCAACGACATCACGGCGACGGTGCTGGCCAATCACTGTTATGTAGCCTTCACGCGGGGACTGGATCAGGATCAGGTTCTGATGTACCGCTTCCGCGTATCCGACGGCGCGCGGGAGAACTTCCCGGATGCCACCACATACCAGACCATTTTCACGACCACGGCGCCGGAGGCAATTGAGGACGTGGAACTGACCTCCAATCAGGACTACATTGCGTACGTTTACCGCCAGTATCTGGTGGCTATAACGTCCAGCGATAACCTGAAATTCTACTGGGACGACGAGACCGCCACCAGCTGGACAGCTTACAGCACCGGTGTGACCGATGCCGATCGCGGGCTGGATGTATGCTTGAATGAAGGCTCCGCCCAGAACTGGTTGTTCGTCTCCTATATAGACAACGCCGATGTCCTGCGAATCGCCGCCATCGACAACTCTTCTACCTGGTTGCCGCAATTCAGCCTGCCGGTGAACTCACCCTACCGACTGATGACGTCGATCAGCGCCTATCATGATACCGTGCACTGTGTGTTTGAGTACTCGGGTGCCAGCCAGTTTTATGTCAGATATGAAGTCAGCTACAACGGTGGCACCAGTTGGTCCTGGGGGACGTTTGCCGACACTACGATCGGACAGGAAGCCCCGGCGGTGGCGGCCCGGGACGGTGGCGGTGTGGGCGTAATCTGGCGACACTACAACACGATCAGGACGGGGAGATTCACCTGGCGGGACTACTCGGGTTGGCCGTGGCCGTATCCGAGCATATACACGGATAACCCGCCCTATTGGAATCAACCCTCGATTGAACATATCGGCAACGGGCGGTTTGGTGTGGTATACCTGGCCTGGAACTCACCCACCATCCGTGGGGCGTATTTCGATCGCGGCTCCGGTTGCTGCATCGGTTATCGTGGTAATGTTGTCCTGGATATCGCCGGGTGTGACTATCCCGATCAGTCGGTAGATGTCAGCGATTTGACCAACCTGATAGACCACCTGTTTATCAATTTCACGCCGGTGTGCTGCTTTGAAGAAGCCGATCTTGCTCCGGCCATCAGTTACGGCAGCCCGGACTGGTCAATCGATGTGGGTGATCTGACTGCCATGATCGACCACCTGTTCATAACCTTTCCATCGTTACCAACCTGCCCCGGTGCCCGGTAGGTCAGAAATCAGCGCATTCTTGCGGGTCGGCGCTTACTTACGCCGACCCGCCTTCCCATAATCAGTCTCTGCACGACCTTTCGGTCGGAACTCCGGCACGAAATAAGTGTTGCATATGGGTAATACAAAGTATTATTTGGGCGTTCAGAGCGTTAACGCGAACCGTGGGTTGAGGCTATGAAGAAATCCGATATCATTACGTTCAAAGCAGATAAGTCGCTTACTGAGGCTCTTGAGGGCATTCCAAACCGCTCGCGTTTCATCCGCTCAGCAGTATTGGCCGCGCTGGATAGTACCTGTCCGCTGTGCAAGGGGACCGGGATCATGACACCCAATCAGCGGCAGCACTGGGAATCATTCCGCGCGGACCATGAGGTTGAGCAGTGTCATGACTGTCATGAAATGCACCTGGTATGTGCTCACAAGAAGCCGGGATCAGCGAGGAGTGGCAAGTGACGGTGACAGCGCTGAAGTTGTGCCGGATGATGACGGTCACGTTGCTGCTTGCTACCGTGTTGCCTGTTGGCAGTGTTGTCCCAGGGCCCGGTCAGCAGACGGACCTGCAGGTTGTCGTGGGCATTGCCCCCCATGCCTGGGTGGTTGAGCGTCTGACCGGGGGAGAGATTGTCCCGGAGGTGTTATTGCCTGCCGGACAATCACCGGCGACTTACGATCCGTCTCCGCGTCAGATGGCCCGGCTGGCCTCGGCCGATCTGCTGGTAGTGGTCGGCGTGCCGTTTGAGCTGAGCCTGCTGGCCAAGCTGCAGGGTGTGACGGACAGTGTTGAGGTCGTTGACACGCGGGTCGGTTTGCCCCTTCGCACCATGTCCGGCCATACTCACGGTGACCATGAACACGAGGGTGGGGCCGATCCCCATACATGGCTCGACCCGGCCCTGTTGAATCAACAGGCCGCGACTATCTGCGACGCGCTGGTCCGCCGACTACCCGAAAGAGCAGAGCGATACCGGCAAAATCTGGTGACTCTGGGCTTCGAGCTTGATTCTCTTCGGACGGAGATGGTGACCCAACTGGCCGCCGCCCGCGGACAGGCGATGTTTGTGTACCATCCTGCCTACGGGTATCTCACCGATGCCTGTGGTTTACGTCAGGTGGCGGTCGAGACTGACGGCAAGGAACCCTCGGCGCGGCAGATTGTCTCATTGATTGCTCAGGCCGAGGGTGATTCGGTCGGAGTGTTGTTTGTGCAGCGGCAAATCGCCTCCGCGACGGTTCACACAATCGCCCGGCGAATAGGCGCCCGCGTGGTGGTTCTCGATCCGCTGGCGCGCGACTATCCGGCGAACATGCGAGTAATGGTTGAGAATATCCGCGCCGGCTTGCTGGGAGAGACCGGCGCTCTACCAACCGCGTCCGGAGGGGAGTAGGTGCGTCATGAAATCCGGTACTGAGACCTCAGCAGCGCCCATTGTAAGGTTTAGCAATGTAGACTTCAGTTACCAGCGTGAGACGGTGTTGGCGGGAGTAAACCTGGACATTGCTCCGCGGGACTTTGCCTGGGTGGTGGGACCCAATGGCGGAGGCAAAACCACGCTGGTCAAGCTCATCCTGGGATTGTTGCGCCCGGAGCGGGGATCAGTTCAGGTGTTTGGCACTAATCCCGCCAACGCCCGTCGACGGGTAGGCTACATGCCTCAACAGGCCCGTCTTGATCTCAGTTTT
>JAHIVM010000451.1 GCA_018816665.1 Candidatus Zixiibacteriota bacterium | reverse complement strand
TGGAGCGGTCCCGTCTGGAATCAAAAAAGATCTCCAAAACAAACGCCGTGACTTCCCAGTTGAATTACACGATGCCTCCCGGATCAGTACATATTGGACCGTCGGACTATGTCGAGTGGCTGTCCGATCGCAAGTGGGCGTACATCCGCATGGAAGGTACTACTTTCGGCAACGTTCCTCTCAATATCGAATTCAAGCTTGAGGTGTGGGACAGCCCGAACTCAGCTGGTGTGGTGATCGATGCCGTACGTTGCTGCAAGCTGGCGCTCGACAACGGTCTTTCCGGCGCTCTGATCGAGCCGTCATCGTACTTCAAGAAATCCCCGCCGGTTCAGTACACCGATGATCAGGCCAGGAATCTGACCGAGGAATTCATCACCAAATACGGTTGGAAGCAGGGCAAAGCCAAGCCGAAAAAGAAGGCTGCTCCCCGAAAGGCCGCTGCCCCGAGGGCCGAAAAGCCAGAGGTCAAAAAGACCGCCAAGCCGACCACCAAGCGAGTAGTCAAACGCAAAAAGTAGTTTTGCGGCTCAGGACATTTACGTACATTAACCGGCGACCTGATGTCGCCGGTTTTTCTTTAGCATAACAGACGGTACCTATGGCCAGATTGAAACGAATCAAGGGCGGTTTTTTTGTCACGTTTGAGGGGATAGACGGCTGCGGCAAGAGCACTCAACTCACTCTCGCCCAGGATCATCTGGCCGGGCTTGGGTATGAGGTAGCCACCCTGCGTGAGCCGGGTTCCACTCCCACCGCCGAACGAATCCGCAAGCTCCTGCTGGACCCCAAAGCCAGAATTTCAGATGTTGGAGAGTTGCTCCTCTACGAGGCCGCCCGGGCCGAAGTAACATCGGCCGAAATCGCCCCTCGGCTCAAGGCCGGCCTGATCGTTCTCTGTGATCGCTTCTACGACAGCACCACCGCCTACCAGGGGTACGGACGGAAACTCGATATCAAAATGGTGAAGCAACTGCACCGTATCGCGGTTGGCAGCATCCGGCCCGACCTGACGCTCGTTGTGGATGTTGACCTCAAAACAGCCTTTTCGCGACGGGGGCGTCAACTGGATCGCCTGGAATCCCAGTCCCGGGACTTTTTTCAGCGGGTTCGCAGGGGATTCCTGGAACTGGCGCGGCAGGAAAAAACACGTATCAAGGTCGTCGATGGAACGCCTCCCCCGACCGTTGTGTTTGAGCAGGTACGGAAGCATATCGAGCGAAAGCTTAACAGACGATGACCGACACCCTGTCCCTACAACGACGAGCACTGATGAAAGCAGCTACATTCATGCTGCTCATTGTGCTGTGTGCCGGATGCATGGGGGTGTACGTCTTCTCCGACCCCGATCTTCATCGCGCCATTGAGCTGTCTCGCATAACGTACCAGGTCAATCATCTGTATGCCGGTGACCTGGACTGGACCCAGATGACAAACCTGGGTATCGACGCCATGTTTGAACGTCTGGATCGATACTCCGCGTATGTCGAACCCCGCCAGTTTGACCGGCTTGATGAGGAGATGACGGGCAGCTACTCGGGAATCGGAGTCAGCGTCATCGAAAACCACAACGGCCTGCTGATCATGTCGGTGCGCGAAAACGGCCCTGCCGCATCAGTCGGTCTCATGACCGGCGATCTGATCACCGGCGCGGACAGTGTGTCGTTCAAGGGTCTTGCCATTGAAGAGGCCACGCAGTTTCTCCGTGGCCCCGAGGACTCGCGCGTCGTCCTGGGAGTGTTTCGGGCGGCAACCGACGATTCCCTGCGAGTCGAGGTCACGCGCCGCAAGATCGACTTCCTGCATATTCCGTTTGCCGGCTTCACTCCCGACAGCTTGATATACATACGATTGCTCGATTTTGACGCCGGTGCATCCGATGATGTGGAAGCCGCTCTTGACTCGCTGATGCAGCATCCCTCTATTCCTCCCCGCGGCGTCATTCTGGACATGCGCGGCAATCCCGGCGGTTTGTTTGTCGAGGCTTATCGAACCGCCAATCTCTTTCTCGATGAGGGGAAATTCATTGTTGGTACGCGGGGCCGATCTCGGTGGAGCAATGAACGTCACGAGTCCAGCGGTAAAGACCACACCGGCGGTCTCCCCATGGCGGTTATTGTCGATCGCGGCTCGGCATCGTCAACCGAAATCGTCTCCGGCGCTCTGCGGCAACTCGGACGCGCCATTCTGGTTGGCGATACCACGTTCGGAAAAGGACTGGTTCAGGGGTTCACGCGGTTCACCGACGGCTCCGGTATTCGCCTGACCATTTCTCGATACTATCTTGAAGGCAACCTGTTCCTGAATTCCTTCGACAGCACGCTCAATGATACCGGCACCGGCCTGGTCCCGGATTACTTCGTCCGGGCTCCTGAAAGCAGGGGCTTCCCTCTCGCACTGGAAAGTTCGCTGCTCCTGAACAGTTTTGCCGGGCAACACCAGGATGAGATTGTCGCGGCAAGCGAGCAGTTCGCACTTGATGATTCCTGGGTGGCACGATATGCAGATTATGCCCGGTCACAGGGATTCCAGTATCGCTCGACCGTCACCGACATTGCCGATGTCGTTTATGAGTTGGCTAGCCTCGATGTCGATCTTCCGGAAGCCCGGCGTGTGGCCGAACGAATACTCAGGACGGCGCGCGACGACGATGACCGGCAGATGCAGGAGTACGGCTGGTATATCAAGAGCCGGCTCAAAGAACTGGCTTATGAACGGAAGTATGGCAGCTACCGGGCCTACGCCGAGGTTATTGTCAAGGATCACCCGATTATCAATCGCGCGGCTGAACTCCTGCGCGAACAGCGCTGAAGTATCGGACCCATGAAGAAATCAAACCTGGCCGTGTTTTGTGATTTCGATGGCACTATTGCCCGCCGGGATGTGGGCTACAACATGTTTCACCATTTCTCCGGGGGGCGAAATGACGCTCTTCTGCCCGGCTGGATGTCCGGCGAGTTATCCACACGTGATTGTCTGCGCCTGGAAGCCGAGATGGTCCGGGTAGAACCGGATGAGTTTTTCGCCTATATTGATCAGTTTGATCTCGACCCCGGGTTTGCCGACCTTGAGCGACTGTGCCGCGAAAACGAGACCCCGCTGATGGTGATTTCCGAGGGTTTGGACACGTATATCAAACGTCTCCTCACAGTCAACGGTTTGGGGCATTTGCCGGTCGTGTGCAATGTCGGTCATTTCGAAAACGGCGGCCTCCGAATCGAATTCCCCTACACCAATCGCTCCTGCACCCGCTGTGGCAGTTGCAAAGGCGAACGGATTGCCGAAATTCGTCACACTCTGCCGCCGGAGACACAAATCGTGTTTGTTGGCGACGGTTACTCGGATGCCTGTGCCGCAGCCGAAGCGGATATCCTCTTCGCCAAAAAGGACCTGGTTGATTATTGTGTGAAGCGAAAAATCATGTATAATGAATTCAGTAACTTTCATGACGTGACCGGCATGCTGAAGAACCACAGCTACAAGGTCACCCGGGATTCTCAAGAGAAGGAATAATGCGGTGAAAGCGATTGTCATGGCCGGAGGCTTTGGTACCCGGCTTCGTCCGCTCACGATAAACACTCCCAAACCGATGGTGCCCATCGGCAACCTCCCCATGATGGAACACGTGGTGGCCCTGCTCGCCAGGTACGGCATTACCGATGTAACCTCGCTGCTCTATTTTCAACCGGCCGCGATCAAGGGACATTTCGGGGACGGCAGCGATTTCGGTGTCAACATGTCCTATGCGCTGCCCGACGATGACTATGGCACAGCTGGCGCGGTGCGCCATGCCCTGGGGGATTCCGACGAACCCGTTCTGATTATCTCCGGCGATGTCATCACGGACTTTAACCTCACCGAGGCGATGGACTGGCATAAGAAGCAAGAGGCCGATGCCACAATCCTGCTGACGCGCGTGGAGAACCCGCTTGCCTATGGCATCACGATTACCGATGACGACGGGCGGATTGTCCGTTTCCTGGAAAAACCCACCTGGGGCGAGGCCTTCTCCGATACCATCAATACCGGCATATATATCCTCGCACCGTCGGCCGTGCAGTTGATCCCCAAGGGGATTAATTACGATTTCTCACAGGATCTCTACCCCCTGATGCTGGAACGCAAGATGGGGCTGTACGGCAAGGTGATGGACGGCTACTGGAAGGACGTCGGGAATGTCGATGAGTACCTGCGCGCCCATCGGGATATCTTCTCCGGCGCCCTGAAGCTTGATCTGAAGGTAGAAGAAACAGCTCTTGAGGGCGCCACGATCCATCGCGGCAGAAACGTACTCATCGGTGAGGACGTGTCGATCAGCGGTACGGTGATTCTGGGCGACGATGTTCAGGTGGAGCCGGGATGCAATCTGCACAACTGTGCCATCGGGCAGCGCTGTCGCATAGGCCAGAATTGCGATTTCACCGATACGGTGGTGTGGCCGGACACTCAGATCGGCTCGGATACACGGGCACATAGTGCCATCGTGTGTGCCGGCGCCCGACTGGGAGCGAATGTCCAGTTGCTCGACAACGTGATTGTTTCTGACGAGTGCGTTGTGGGCGACTCAGCCACGATCAAGGCCAACTGCAAAATCTGGCCCAGCAAGACTGTCGATGAGGGTGCTATCGTCTCCAGCTCACTTGTCTGGGGCGAAAAATGGAATCGTGAGCTGTTCACGGCATCAAAAGTCTCCGGCCTGGCTCTGACCGAGATCACCCCGGACATGGCCGTGCGACTCGGGGCAGCCTTTGGTGCCACCCTGGGCCAGGGGGCCACCGTGGTCACCAGCCGTGACGCGTCAGACATCTCCCGACTGGTTCGTCGTACCCTCATGTCCGGTCTGCTGGCGGCCGGTGTCGACGTATTCGACCTTGAAACCATGCCGGTCCCGGTGGTTCGGTATGCGCTGACTATGCGCAATTACACCGCCGGCATATATGTTCGCCACTCCCCGGCCGACTACCGCTGTCTCGACTTTATTTTCATCGACGGCTCCGGCCTGGATATGCCGACCAGCAAACTGAAGAAGGTTGAACGCAACTATTTTGGCGAGGATTTCCAGAGAGCAACCATGGACAACATCGGCCACCTGGACTTCCCGCAGCGAATCCTCCCGGAATATCAGGCCGCTTTCATAGCGCAGATCGACGAAACCGAGATCAAAAAAGCCGGGTTTAAGGTCGTCATCGATCATTCCAACGGTGCCTCGTCGCAGGTCTTCCCCACGCTCTTCAGCCGGTTGGGAATATCAACCACGGAACTGAACGCCAACCTGAATCCCCGCAAATTCTCCGTGACACCCGAGGAACGAGCCAAGTCGATAGTGCAGCTCTCCGCCATCGTCAAGTCCCTCAACGCCGACATGGGATTCCGACTGAATACGGCCGCCGAGCAATTGACCGTTGTGGATGATGCCGGGGTTCCGATGGACAATCATCTATTGCTTCTGGTGGTCCTGGATCTGTATTTGCGGTTGCACCCCGAAGCCAAACGGGTAGCCGTGCCGGTGGATGCCTCCATGGGCGTAGAAGAAATAGCCGAGAAACACGGTGCTGAAGTGATTCGGGTCGGCAACGACCATCGCGCCATGATGGAAGTTCGTATTTCCGGCATGGTCGATTTTGTCGGCGGGAGTCGCGGCGGTTTCATTTTCCCGGGTTTCCAGTCCGGATCCGATGCCATGCTGTCCACGGTGCATATCCTGCAGATGATTGCCCGGTCGCGGGAGAGATTCAGTGAACTCCGTCGGCCGTTTGAGCACTTCAAACGGCGGTCGGCATCGGTGCCCTGCTCCTGGGAGCGCAAGGGCACGGTCATGCGACGGCTCATCACCGAGACCGACAAGAAGGAACGGCAGTTGGTCGACGGCGTCCGGATATTTGACAACGGTGGCTGGGTGCTTATTTCGGCCGACAGCCTGAAGGCATCGTTTCATATTTTCGCCGAGTCCCGCTCGGAGGAAACGACCTCAGCGCTGATCGACCGGTATACGGGTCTGGTCAAAAAATGGCAGCGGGACTAGCCTCGATCGGCCTCGCCTCACTCAGGACGATCGCCAGACAGAACAACCAGGCCCCAACGTGTCGCTGTGGACGCGCGGGGCCTTTCTCTTTCCGGGCAACATCCCAAAAGCAAGCCGCCGAACTGCTGGGATCGGCGGCTCACGTACGGAATGATAGGTCAGAAACTGCTGGCTGAGAGATTTGAGGAGTCAATCTCTCCTGCTATCTGGGTTTACGGCGCCAGATGGGCAAAGTTTCCGGTTTCTGGAAATCTCGACCCGACAGCTTTTCTCCGGTTGTTGCCCCTTGCGCAGGACGGGAATTCTGTTATTTTCTGTGACTTGACGGGGATCGAGCCGATACCCTGGTTATGTCTGAGAAGTTTAATACGAGGTATCCATCATGGATTACAAAACACGCACTAAAATAGCCCGGATTCTACTGGACGATGCCGTCCCGGTAGACAGCGATGTCACCATCCTGGGCTGGACCCGCACCGTCAGAGTCAGCAAATCAGTGGCGTTTATCGAGATAAACGACGGGTCGTGCATGGGTAATCTTCAGGCCGTTATCTCCGATCCGGGCAAGTTCCCGGTTCTCGAGCAGATTCTGACCGGCGCCGCCGTCCGGGTGAAAGGTCGGCTGGTAGCCTCACAGGGCAAAGGACAAAAATACGAGGTTGCCGCCACCGCAGTCGACCTGGTCGGTGTGGCCGATGCCACCTACCCGCTGCAGAAAAAGCGTCATACGTTTGAGTACCTGCGCGAAGTGGCCCATCTGCGGGTACGGACCAACACGTTCGGCGCGGTCTCCCGTATCCGGTCAAAGATCTCATACGCCATCCACAAGTTCTACCAGGAGCGAGGCTTCTACTATGTTCACACGCCGATAATCTCCACCTCTGATTGTGAGGGTGCCGGCGAGATGTTCCGCGTCTCCACCCTGGACCTCAAGAACCTTCCGATGGTCAACGGCGAGATCGACTGGAATGAGGACTTCTTCGCCGCCGAGGCCTACCTGACCGTTTCCGGTCAGCTTGAGGCAGAACTGGCCGCCCTGGCCCTGGGGGACGTGTACAACTTCGGCCCGACCTTTCGGGCGGAGAACTCCAACACCAGCCGACATGCTTCCGAGTTCTGGATGATTGAACCGGAAATGGCGTGGGCCGAGCTGGACGATGACATGGACCTGGCCGAGGATTTCCTGAAGTACCTGTTCAAGTACGCCCTTGAGGAATGTGCCGATGAAATGGCCTTTTTCAACAACTGGATCGACAAGGGCGTATGCAACACGCTGGAAAACATCGTCAAGTCTGAGTTTGAGCGTATCAGCTACACTGAGGCTATCGACATTCTCCTGAAGTCCGGCCATGATTTCGAATTCCCGGTCGCCTGGGGACATGATCTCCAGTCCGAACACGAGCGCTATCTGACCGAACAGACGTTCAAAAAGCCGGTGATCGTGTACGACTATCCCGAGCAGATCAAGGCCTTCTACATGCGAGTGAATGACGACGGCAAAACCGTTCGAGGCATGGATGTGCTCGTACCCAAGGTCGGTGAAATCATCGGCGGTTCGCAGCGTGAGGAGCGTCTGGACGTACTGATGGAACGGATGAAAAAAATGGGGCAGACGGACTTCGAGACCTACCAGTGGTATCTGGATATCCGCAAGTGGGGTTCGGTCCCGCATGCGGGTTTTGGCCTGGGATTTGACCGGGCTATCATGTACATAACCGGGATGGCCAATATTCGGGACGTTCAAACCTTCCCCCGCGTGCCGCGCTGGGCGAAGTTCTGATCTCTGCCGCACCGATCGGTCGCCCCACGTCGACTGATACCCGGCAATTCAACCTGACACAAAAAAAAGAAGAAGCGAGGCCAAAAGCCTCGCTTCTTCCATATATCTCGGCTGAATGTCGGAAACCTTAGAAGGTCCAGACACCCGGCAGACAGGACATCGTCGTAGCGTTGAAGTAGTAGTCAATCAACGCCGTA
>JAHIVM010000450.1 GCA_018816665.1 Candidatus Zixiibacteriota bacterium | reverse complement strand
TACAGGTTGTGTACCAGCAGCAGGCCCAGAAGCAGAACGCCTTCGGGACGGGTGACGGTGGCCAGGGTAGCCATGCCGATCGCATAGATATCCAGCCGCTTGTACTGAAAATAGAATGCCGTGATCACCAGGAGAGAAAAAAGGGCGGTCTCCATCCCGCCGCTGTCGGCGGCCAGGGAACGTGGAAACACGATATAGGCCGCCGCCGCCAATCCCGCCCAGCGGGTCATGCGGAGCGCATTGGCGTAGCGATAGATTACAGTCGCCGTGAGACCGGAGCAGACAAGTGTCACACCCAGGGCGACCGTGGGCATGGGCAGGCCAAACACTGCAAACAGGGCCAGGATGAAGGTGAAAAGCGGCGTGGTGGTACCCTGAACAAACTCACCGGCGTTGTATACATAGCCGACACCCCCGGCGATATTCTCCGCGTACCGAAACGTGATAAACGCGTCATCGGCGGTAAAGACGGTCAGATAATGGAAAAGCAGGCGGACGACGACAGCGGCAAAAAACACGACCCCGAGTTTGCGCTCGAGTGACATGAGCGGCCGTTAGCCTACCGCCTCGCAGTGACATTCCAGCTCAAAATCGCCCCCGGCATAATCAAACGATGCCCGAACGATATTAAGCGCCCCGCAGGCTTCACACTGCTGTCTGATCTCCTGATCGTCACCATCCTCGAAGTCAATCGAGAGGTCAATCTCTTCGCCGCAGGCGGCGCATTCAATATAGTGCTCCATAGCTGCGATATAACACCCGGCCGGTTTGCGTGTCAATAGACAAAAACACTACTAACAAGAACTTTTTTTGGGTACCCCAAAGGACGTTTACGGGCACAAAAACACCCGCGTTCTCAGGCTCGAAAACGCGGGTGCAGAAACTGTCAGAAGCGTTGCCGTGGGCGGCCGACGCCCTCGTCTGCCCCAGTCAAACCGTGTGCCTAATGCTTCTTAAACGGCTGATGAAGCCCCTCGCGCCTCTCTTTCATATACTTCTTCGTTATGGTCACCACCGCCCCCGATAACGCCACCAACGCGATCAGGTTAGGTACCGCCATCAAACCGTTGGCCGTGTCAGCATAGGCCCACACCGCCTGCAGGTCGAACCGGGCGCCCAGCAGGGTGAACACGATGTACAACCACTTGTACGGGACTTTGGCCCGAGAGCCCAGGAGGTACTCTATCCCCTTCTCGCCGTAGTAGGACCAGGCGATGACGGTCGAGAAGGCAAAGAGCATGATCCCCACCACCACCATCCAGAGACCGTAGGTGGGCAGCACGGTGTCGAACGCCCTCATAGTAAGCGGGGCGCCGTTGAGACCGCTGTCCCAGATGCCGGTTGTAATAATGACAAGAGCCGTCATGGTGCAAATGACGATCGTATCGATGAACGGACCAAGCATGGCCACCAGACCCTCGCGCACCGGTTCATCGACCTTGGCGGTTGAATGCGCCATAGCCGCCGATCCCTGCCCCGCCTCATTGGAGAACAGCCCCCGTCGCAACCCCATCGTGAAGGTCACCCACACGGTGGCACCGCCGGCGGCACCGCCGACCACGGCTGTCGGATGGAAGGCGTGGTAGAAAATCAGTTCCAGGGCCGGGATGATTTGCTCGCGGTTGAGGAAGACAATGATCAGGGCACTGAGCACATACACGGCGGACATCGACGGCACCAGGTAGGAGGCCACGTGGCCGATCCGTTTGATCCCGCCAATAATCACCGCCCCGGCCAGGCCGGCCACGATGATTCCGATAATCCAGCGGGCCATGCCCACGGAATCCTCGGAGATCTGCAGGGCATCCACCAGCGAGTGCGCCATAGTGTTGGACTGCACCATGTTGCCCGCCCCGAACGCTGCGATAGCGGTACAAAACGCAAACATGTAGGCCAGCGGCTTGAAGTACTTTTTCATGCCCAGCTCGATAAAGTACATGGGGCCGCCCCGGATGTTGCCGTCGGGTTCGATCTTCCGGTACTGGATGGCCAGCGTACACTCGGTGTATTTGATGGCCATACCAAACAGCGCCGTCACCCACATCCAGAAAATCGCACCCGGTCCGCCCCAGTAGATGGCAATAGCCACCCCGGCGATATTCCCGATACCAATCGTGGCACTGAGCGCGGCGGTCAGGGCCTGAAAGTGAGTGAGTTGTCCTTTGTGAGCGGGATCATCATATCTCCCGCTTGCGACTCCGACTCCGTGCGCAAACCCACGAAACTGAATGAAGGCGGTTCTGAGAGTCAGAACCAGACCGGTCGTGAGCAGGATAAGGGCCATCGGCCAGCCCCAGACGAAGTCAGATACGACCTGTAATAGATTGTTGATGTACTCCATGATGTCTGCTTTATAGACATTCCGTGCCGGCGTGGCAACAACAAAAAGCGGCGTCGATATCAGGTGAGCCCCAACAAAAAAAGGGCCGGTATCAAAACCGGCCCCGGGTCAGGTTTAACTCGACTGACCCACAGGAGAGTTTCCAGTGAATTTTGAGCAGCCCCCACCAACCCTCGCAGCGTTGTCGTTCCAGGTGTCTTCCGGTAAAGGCTGCTGTTTCACTTTATAAGCATACAAATCCGCTGCCAAACGCTCGGTCGTTGTCCCGCGTACACTTAGCGTGATCAGCGATAACAAAAGACGGGACAACTCCCCATAACAAGCCGGAAACAACCTTCAGGATTTTAGCCTTGCTCCGATACTCCACCCATAATAGATTTGCGCAAACCTGGATGACATACAGAGGGGTTAGTAATGGCAGATTATCAGTACATACATGCACGACAGATTCTCGACAGCCGTGGTACGCCTACCGTTGAGGTCGATGTGTGTCTTACCGACGGCACCCTGGGGCGCGCCGCGGTTCCATCGGGAGCCTCCACCGGCGCCCACGAGGCAGTGGAACTTCGCGACGGCGACGTTAAGAAATTCTTCGGGAAATCCGTTCTGAAGGCGGTCGCCAACGTCAATACCAAGCTTGGTCCGGCCCTGGTCAAGGACATGATCGATCCTTTCGATCAGGTGGCGGTTGACAGCTACATGATTCGTATGGACGGCACCGAAAACAAGGGCAAGATGGGCGCCAACGCCATCCTGGGCATCTCCCTGGCCACCGCCAAGGCGGCCGCGGAGAGCCGCGGACGGTTCCTGTATGAGTACATCGGTGGCTGCAACTGCAAGATTCTTCCGGTGCCGATGATGAACATCCTGAACGGCGGCAAACACGCGGATAACAATGTCGACCTGCAGGAGTTCATGATCATGCCGGTGGGCGCGAAGGATTTCCCCACCGCGCTGCAGATGGGTGCCGAAATATTCGGCCACCTCAAGAAAGTCCTGAAGGGCAAGGGCTACAACACGGCGGTCGGCGACGAGGGTGGATTCGCCCCGGATCTGAAATCCAACGAGGAAGCGCTCGAAGTTATCATGATGGCTATCGAAAAGTCCGGGTACAAAGCCGGTAAAGATGTCATGATTGCGCTTGATCCCGCCTCGACCGAATTCTACAACGCTAAAACGAAGCGGTATCATCTCGATGCCGAGGGCAAAAAGCTCACCAGCGGCCAGATGATTGACTTCTACGCCAACCTCGTCAAGAACTACCCGATCGTGTCGATTGAGGACGGTCTCGCGGAAGATGACTGGTCCGGCTGGAAGGAAATGACCAAACGGCTGGGCAGCAAACTGCAGATAGTTGGCGATGATCTTTTTGTCACCAATCCGAAACGACTGGAACGGGGCATCAAAGAGGGCTCGGCCAACTCAATCCTGATCAAACTGAACCAGATCGGCACCCTGACCGAAACGCTGGACACCATTGCCATGGCCCAGAAGGCCGGCTTCACGGCGGTGGTATCGCACCGCTCGGGTGAAACCGAGGATGCTACCATTGCCGATGTGGTGGTGGCGACCGGTGCGGGTCAGATCAAGACGGGATCGATGTGCCGGACGGATCGTATTGCCAAGTACAATCAGTTGATCCGAATCGGAGAAACGATTGGCGCGGGCGTGCAGTATCCCGGCAAGAAGGCGTTCTACAACATCAAGTTGTAATATCACGCCAATAGAAGAAATCGAAAAGAGGCGGTGCAGGGCATGCATCGCCTCTTTTCCTGTGACGGGGTCTCAGGGGTCCCGCCAACAGGTGGTTTCCTCTCTGCTGTCCGGATCTACAAGGTGCCCTTGACTCGTCCTTGTTTCTGCTGGATGACATGGGTTAGTTCATGAGCCACAAGGCCGGCCTCACGGTCGGAGGAAAAATCGACATTTGAGCCGAGCGTGTAGGCGCGGGCACCCAGTTCCTGCCTGATGAAATCCTGGCCCTGTTTGGTGGCGCCGATATCTTTGATGGTGGCCTTGACACTTCTCAGGGCGGCCATGTCTTTGTTCAGGTCGACCTTCAGTTTGGACCGGAATTCCCGGACATCGTTGGGGTTGTTGGGATCAAAAGCCATTCGCCGGTTTCTCCTGTATGGTGGACTAAAGTTATCCGTTATTGCAGATTGTACGCAGGACGAGCAGGCTTTGATTGGTGGAAAGTGAAGGCTGCCGTCCACGGAACAGACTCTTCAGACGGGATCGATCTGTAGGGCAGGTGCGTCCGCGGACCTGCCGCATATGTATTGGACCATCCAGTCATTCGGTACCAGTACGGTGGTTGCGGCACGTCCGAATACGCACGTGGCCTAATTCCGTACCCTCCGGTGGCCCGCCCGTGCCTCCGGTGGGATTCCTGTCACATCGTTGACAGCACTCGGGTACCGACCGAGATTGTCCGTTCCCGCCCCAGGCCGGGAGGCACCCGTGTCATGAATTACAACATATTTCCGGACCGGCATTGAATGGGGATATCGTGTATTTCTACTCTCCCAACAGTTCGAAACAATGAGATGTAGTAATTCGTAGTATCGTGATACGAATCATCACTCTGTTGGG
>JAHIVM010000449.1 GCA_018816665.1 Candidatus Zixiibacteriota bacterium | reverse complement strand
GCCTCGCCGTAGCCAGGGGTGATAAACAACACGGCGGCTGCAGTGCCAGACCGTAGCAGCGCTTCCGTATCGCGCAGGTCAACCTCATCCGGGGGGGGGCTGAAATAGGTCGAGGCGTAGATGCGTTCGGTGAGTGCGCGCGAGTCGACCGTATGATCCAGGTCCACCACCGCCACCGTTACGTTTTCGATATCCATGTTGATGGCATAACCGTACAGCAGGACCATCAGCACCGGCATGGCAAACACAATCAGCAGCGAGCGCGGATCGCGAAGGATGTGGTAGATCTCTTTACGGGCGATAAATACCATCCTACGCATGGGCCGCCTCCTGGGAGCGGATAAGATCCACAAACATGTCCTCAAGATTATCCGCACCGTGTTCCCGGATCAATTCAAACGGCTTGCCGAGTTTGATGATGCGACCCCGGTGCATGATGGAGATTCGGCCGCAGTACTCCGCCTCGTCCATATAGTGAGTGGTCACAAAAATCGTGACCCCCGAGTCGGCCAATCCGTAGAGGATAGCCCAGAATCGTCGACGGAATACCGGGTCCACGCCGCCGGTGGGTTCATCGAGAAACAGCATGCGCGGGCTGTGGAGTATGGCTGCGGCAAGGGCAAGTCGCTGCCGCCAGCCGACCGGGATAGACCCTGCCAGCTTGTCCAGGAAGGATGAAAGATCCAGAAACTCCGTGAGTTCTTCGGTACGGGTGTTGATTTGCGCGCGATCCAGACCATATGCCGCGCCGTAGAAATTGAGATTCTCCCGACCGGTCAGGTCTACATACAGCGAGAACTTCTGCGACATGTAACCGATGGATCGCTTGATACGCTCCGGTTCTTTCGCCACGTCAAACCCGGCCACCGCACCGGTTCCCGAGGTGGGCATGAGCAGACCGCAGAGCATGCGAATGGCCGTTGTTTTGCCGGCGCCGTTGGCGCCCAGAAATCCGAAGATCTCTCCGTGATTGACAGTCAGGCTGATCTCATCAACCGCAGTGAAGTCGCCAAACTTCCGGGTGAGGTTGTGTATCTCAACTGCGGGGTTCGCATTCATCGGTGGACCTCCATCAACTGGATGAAACGATCTTCCAATCCGGGTGCGATGGGTGAGAAATCGGTCAGAGGGATACTGATCGCTCTCAACTGATCGCCATAACGCTCCAATGCCTGTCCCTCAGGCAAACTGATGTGTAACCCGGCGCCAAACCGCGCGGCGTTCAAATCACCGATTGCGTTCAGGCGCGTTACTAGCTCGGTGGTGGGTTCCCGATCGAGATAGAAGATACTCCCGGCATATTGCGATGTCAGCTCGGCCGGCGTCCCCTCCGAAAGTTTGACGCCGTCGAACACGAAGCACGCCCGATCGCATCGATCAACTTCGTCCATGTACGGTGTGGATACCAGGATAGTCGAACCCTGCTCCTTCAAGCCCTGGAGAATCTCCCAGAACTGTCGGCGGGAGAGCGGGTCCACGCCGGTGGTGGGTTCATCGAGCACCAGTATTCGGGGGTCGTGCATCAGCGCGCAGGAGAGAGCGAGCTTTTGTTTCATGCCCCCGGAAAGTGCTCCGGCCCGGCGTCCCGCAAAGGGTCCCAGGTTTGAAAATGTGTACAGGTAATCACGCTTCTCTATGTAGGCGGATCCGGAGATGCCGTACAGTCCGGCGTAAAATGTGAGATTCTCTTCCACCGAAAGATCGGGATACAGGGAAAACTGCTGAGGCATGTAGCCCAGGATGGCTTTGACCTGATCCAGAGATGACAGCACGTCCTGCCCGTTGACGCGCACCGCACCGCTGTCGGCTGCCATCAGTCCGCACACAATCCGGAGGATGGTCGTTTTGCCGGCGCCATCCGGCCCCACCAGCGCGCAAATGTCACCCTCGGTGACATCCAGGGAAAACTCCCGCACCGCGGGTATGTCGCCGTAGCTTCGTGACAGATGCTCAATCTGCAGAAAGCTCATTGCTGCTCCAGCGTAACAAACACGGGCATGCCGATCTTCAGGCGACCATCGCGGTTGGGGATTGTAACTTTCACGGCATATACCAGATCCGCCCGCGCCTGTTCGGTCTGGACGTTTTTAGGTGTAAATTCGGCCTCGGTCGAAGTCCAGGTCACGGTGCCTGCGTACTCCTGCCCGCCGGATTCGGTGCTGACAGTTGCGGATGTGCCGGTGGTGACGGAGGCAAACGATCCCGACGGCAGGTACACTTTAACCCACACGGTGTCCAGCCCCGCTATGTGCGCGAGGGGTTTGCCGGCCGTGATCAACTCGCCCGGTTCGACAAAACTCTCAATCACGATACCGGCGACGGGACACACCGGAAAACAATCCTGCAGCTGTCGTTCGAGACGGGCGATATCGGCCGCGATGCGCATCAGTTCCGCCTCACCGGTCCTAACTCCCGCCTCGGCGGCCCGAAGCGCTATGCGGGCCTGCGAGTTCTCCTGTTCCGCGCGATCATATAATTGCCGGGTGGCAGTCCCGGATCTCAACAGGCGCTCCACGCGGGTCAGTTCGGTGACGGTAAAGTCGCGTGCCGAACGGGCCTGTTCGACCCGGACGCGAGCGGTTGCCAGGTTTGCCTCGGCCACACTCCGACCGGCCAGGGCGGCGGCCAGTTCCAGTTCGAGGCGGCTGGGATCAATGACGGCCAGGGTGTCGCCCGGCTGTACCATATCACCCTCGCTTACAAAACGATTGAGCACGCGACCGGAGGTCTCGGCCGAAATAAGCACGTCGGTTGCCTCTATCAATCCGGAACCACCGGCGGCGCCGTTGTCGCCGGAACATCCGGTGAACACCAGCGCGGCGAGAACGACAATAATGAGCCAGTATGTTTTCATGTTATAATCCTTCACTGAGCTGAGCGGATCCCATGGCGTACAGGTAACTGCTGCCTGCTACGTGGAAGTCAATGATAGCTGCCGCAAGCGCGGCCTCGGCCTGACTGAGTACAGCCTCGATCTCAACGAGTCGATTGGAAGACAGAGCGCCTTCGGCAAAGGCAGCGGAGGCAAGCTCATAATTGCGCGAGGCTATCCGGGTTTCATCGCGCGAACTCAGAAATCGGTAATGAGCCAGTTCCAGATCCTGGTAGGCCAGTTTGGCCTGTTCGTTCAATGACTCCTCCACTTCATCCCGGTGGTGACCGGCGGCTTCCAGTTCCAGGCGTGCCGAGGCAGTACGAGACTTCGTCCGGCCGCCCAGAT
>JAHIVM010000448.1 GCA_018816665.1 Candidatus Zixiibacteriota bacterium | reverse complement strand
GAAAAAACGTCGGTAGTCGCACCACCGATATCAACGCCGAGAGCCTCAATACCGTACTGGTCCGCAATGGTCTGAATGATCAATCCCACCGCGCCCGGCGTCGGCATGATCGGGGCATCGGCCCAGTCCATGAGCTTTTTGTATCCCGGCGCCTGCGCCATCACGTGCTCCATGAAGAGTTCATGGATCTCTTCGCGGGCGGGTCCCAGGTTCTCTCGTTCGAGAACCGGACGGAGGTTGTCGACCGTACGAAGGTCGACCTTGCCGGCCAGCGTATCGGCGACCGCCTTGGTGGCGTCCTTGTTACCGGCATAAATGATCGGGAGCTGATAGCTGGAGCCGAGACGCGGACGGGGGTCGGCCGCCGCAACCAGTTCGGCGATTTCCACTACGTGTGTTGTCGTGCCGCCGTCGATACCGCCCGAAAGCAGAATCATATCCGGCCGAAGATGGCGGATACGTTCGATCTGCTGGTGGGGGAGACGTTTGTCATTCGAGGCAATAACGTCCATCACGATCGCACCCGCACCCAGAGCGGCCCGCTCTGCCGACTCTGCGGTCATGGATCGCACCACCCCGGCCACCATCATCTGGAGACCGCCACCGGCCGACGATGTCGAGATGAACACGTCGGTTCCAAGCTCGCCCTTGGCCGGGGAAATGAACCGGTTGTTGTCATCAAGCAGCTTTCGGCCGCTGAGTTCCTCCAACTCGGCCACGGCATTCAGCACACCCATGGTGACATCCTCAAAGGGAGCTTCGACCGTGGTGGGTGCTTCACCGCGATGTGTCTGGCGATACTCACCGTCCACATATTGGATCAGGATTGCTTTGGTTGTTGTGGAGCCGCAGTCGGTTGCCACGATAACCTTGATATCTTCCGGTTTTTCAAACTTTGCCATTTTTTTCCCGCTCGTAGAACAAGATTCTCTTTGGTCTTCCAACTTATTGTGCCGCAGTAAACTAAGGGCCAACTGTCGCCCCCGCAACCATCTGTGCGGCATGGTCGACCAGTATAATACAATGCCAAAGTGATGTAAAGAGTCATTTTTCCCTCGTATTGCGTGACCGGAGAGCCCGGACAGACACGCCTGCCCAGTGCGCGATCACAGTAATCGCGACCCGGAATGTCGCGGGTACGAGTAGGTTTCCTGCGGTCGCCAGATATTCGCCGGCGGGGGGCTGAATTTATTCGCATTTCCTTATCTTGTTGTTTGGCGGTAAGATACGGGAGCGCGACACTTTTTTCTCTTGACTTGCCCGACCGGGTCGGGTAGATTGACCGCTCGGTTTGAGATATCTGGTGGTGTGCACCTACAGTCCGTACGAGCCCGGATAATTGGACCCGTGTCATTTTCCATTTGACGTGGGAGATGGTGGTTCGTCATTGTAATAGCGGAACCAATCCGCCCCGGCACTACACCAAAGAGAAGTTGGGACTGGAGTTTGAGCAAAGGCAACCGGAAGTATACCCCTGGGCGTTGTGCCCTTTCTGCTGTTCTACTGACAGCCCTCGGCCTGATCCTGGCGGGCGTTCCTGTCGCTACGGCACAGGAGTCGTCGCCGGTCGATACCAGTGTTGTTACTGATTCCCTCAAAACCGTCTCATTACTCCCCGTAACCGACGTAGAAGTCCGCGATAATCCCAACGATGAAGGCGGGACTGTTCGCATTTCGTGGCGGCCCAGCACGGATGATTCCCTGGGACGAGTCGCTCTGTACTTCATCTACCGCGCGGTTGCGGCCGATGGACCCTTCGAGAAGATCGGTGAGGTGACGGCCGGAACGTTCTCGTTGCTCGACGGCAATGCCAGCGATGACTCTTCCTATTACTATTGTGTGGTGGCTCTGGATACCAAGTCGGCCAAGGCCGGGCTGACACCGGACATGCTGGTGGGGTTGCCCACGGCCGGACCCGTGAGTTCGTCGGCTCAGTGGTTCAATTTTCAGCGCATCAACACCTTCGTGGCCTGTATCCTGCTTACGACATTCATTCTTCTCATGATTCAGCAGGCCAAATCCGGCAAAAAACTGTTCATACGCAAAATAGCCGGCCTGGAAGCGGTTGATGAAGCGGTCGGTCGTGCCACGGAGATGGGACGGAAGATTTTTTATGTTCCCGGCACCCAGGATATGGACAATGTCCAGACCATTGCGGGCGTAACCATCCTTGGGCGCGTGGCCGAAATGGCGGCCCAGTATGAAACCTGGTTGCAGGTTCCGGTGTCGCGTTCGCTGGTGCTGGTAACCGCCCGCGAGGTGGTGAAGGAAGCGTATTCGAAAGCGGGCCGTCCCGATGCCTACCACGAGGATCAGGTTCATTATCTGACCGATGACCAGTTTGGCTATGCCGCCGCTATCGACGGTATGGTCGTGAGAGAAAAACCCGCCACCATATTCTACATGGGGGCGTTTTATGCCGAGTCGCTGATTCTGGCTGAAACCGGTAACGCCTCCGGGGCGATCCAGATCGCCGGGACCGCGATGCCGTCGCAGCTGCCGTTTTTTGTCGCCTCGTGCGACTATACCCTTATCGGCGAGGAGCTGTTTGCGGCTTCTGCCTATCTGTCTCGCGAACCGAAACTGCTTGGTTCTCTCAAGGGGCAGGATATGGGCAAGGCACTCATTCTTGTTGCCATCATTATTGGCACCCTGTTGGAAACCTTTGGAATTTGGGATTTTTCGCGCCTGTTCAGCGTGATTGATTAGCAGTTATGCGGAGAGAAGTACCACTTTTCATCACTTTGATTGTTGGAGTCGTTTTTGTTCTCCAATACTTCATTCCCCATTATCCGTTCAACCGGATGAACGGGTGGTTTTCCGACTGGTTCTCCATTGTGGCGGCTTTTGCCATCTGGCTGGGAGCCCTCAATCTGCTGAAAATATCGTTCATGAAGATCATTAACCGCAAATCCGACTGGTTTTACGCGCTGGTGATCATTCTTTCCTTCGGCCTGATGGTGACGGTTGGTTTCGCCGGTGGCGAGGCGTATCGTGAACCGGGAACTGTGTTTTCCTGGCTGTACGATCATGTGTACACTCCGTTGTCGGCCACCATGTTTGCCATTCTCGCGTTTTTTGTCGCCTCGGCATCGTATCGAGCCTTTCGCGCCCGCAACCTGGAGGCCAGCCTGCTTCTGGGAGCGGCCTTTTTTGTGATGCTGGGACGTGTTCCCATTGGTGACTGGTTGACATCGTTCCTTCCCGAAGGGTACCGACTGCCCCAACTGGCCACCTGGATTATGAACTTCCCGCAGACGGCGGGGCAGAGGGCCATCATGATCGGCATAGCGCTGGGACTTGTGTCTACATCGCTGAGAATCATCCTGGGCATTGAACGTTCACATCTGGGGAGCGAGTAAGTATGAGTACCCGGATGAAAGAACTGCTGACAGTTGCGGTAATCGCTGTCGTCTCAGTTATTCTGTACCTGGGTAAGGTCCAGGGCTGGATGACGGGCTTTTCCTTCTCGCCCACCGTGTCCTACATCGTCATTGCGATAATTACCCTGGCCCTGTTGTACATCCTGTATCGCACCATCCAGGGCAAGCTCGTGGACCGGCGCACCGTGTTTGTGTTTGTCGCGGTCGGCGTGTCCCTGCCGTTTTTTATGTCGATTTCGCAGAAGATGCCGATTTCGCCCGAGGTTCAGCAATTGTACGAGGCTGTAGCCGAGCTGCCGCCGGGGTCAAAAGTCCTGGTGTCGTTTGATTACGATCCGCCGTCAGCTCCGGAATTGCAGCCGATGGCTCAGGCGTTTCTGCAATACGCCATGCGGCATGACCTCAAGTTGATCATCATGGGACTCTGGCCGCAGGGGCCGCAGCAGGCGAACATGGCTTTGGAAGTGGCCCTGGCCGATCCGGAAATAGTCGCCAAAAACCTGGAATACGGGGTCGACTACGTGAATATGGGTTTTCAGGTCGGCAATGAATTCGTCATTCAGCGCATGGGCTCGGATTTTAAGTCAATGTTTCCGACCGACTACTCAGGGCACCCCTACGAGGAACTGCCCCTGTTGAAGAACATTCGCAACTTTTCGAACATAGATTTCTCGTTCAATCTCTCGGCCGGGTATCCCGGCACCCAGGAATGGGTTCAGGTAGCGGTGGATCGTTACGGTCTGAAGATGGGAGCCGGTAACACGGCCGTGCAGGCCCCGATGATTTATCCGTTCCTGAACGCGGGCCAGCTCAACGGTCTGCTGGGGGGAATGAACGGGGCCGCGGAATTTGAACGAACGGTAGGACTGCTGGGCAAGGGCACGCGGTTTATGTTGTCGCAGTCATTTGCTCATGTCATCGTCATTGCCTTCATACTAATCGGTAACGTCGCCTTCTTCCTCGGCGACCGGAAAAAGAATCAGTAGTCTGATGGATCACTTTGCAGTCTGGATAGCAGCCTTTTTGACCATGGGGATCGTCTCGTTTCTCTACAAGGACAATCCCTGGTACAAGCTTTCTGAGGCCATATTCGTAGGCATCTCCGCCGGCTATTGGTTTATCGCCCTCTTCTGGGATAGCATCTACTCCAAGTTCTGGCTCGGCAAAGAGGCCGATCCTTTCCTGTGGGTGGGCGTGTTCCTCGGCGTGCTGATGCTGTTGCGCCTGATTCCGAAGATCGGCTGGATTTCGCGCTGGCCCCTGGCCTTTATTGTGGGCTGTACCTCGGGGTTGTACCTGATCAATTTCCTTGCCTCCAACCTCATGCGCCAGGTGCAGGCAACCATTCAACCGCTCTTTGGTCCGGACTTTGGCGCGTCGCTCTACGCGGCGGTCGGCAGTATCGTCATTGTTGTCGGTACGTTCTCCGGACTTGTCTATTTTTTCTTTTCCAAAGAACACAAAGGCGCCTTCGGCGCCACGGCCAAACTGGGCATCTGGTTCATCATGATCACCTTCGGAGCCTCATTCGGCTACACCGTGATGAGTCGTATGTCCCTGCTGATCGGCCGCATAGATTTTCTTCTTACCGACTGGCTAGGGTTGATTAGATAGTGATCACGTCTCAGCACACACACCGGATGCACATTTCTCTGACAGTACTGTTTTCTCTCATTCTGGTGGTGATGCTGACCTCGGTTTCGGTCGGTCAGGATGCCTCGGATAGCTCCGCCGCCGGGCCGGACACCGTACCGGTCAGGGTGGAATCCGTAACCTCGTTCATTGCCGAAGATTTCAAATACGACAACGGAGAGAAACTGGTTCTCTCCTGGGTTCCGTCGGTTGACGATCAACTGGTCAGGGGCAAGGTCACCGGCTACGACATTTATCGTATCGCCGATGACGCCGCACCGGTATTGATCGCGGAACTGCCGCGCGGGGCGTCGACTTTCGAGGATCGCGATCTGAGTCATACCGTGTCGTATGTGTATTACATTGTGACTAAATCAATCAACGATTCAACGATCTCCGTGAGCACCGCCGCGATCAGTCCCGGGGTCGAGTGGGTGCACCTGGACTTGTTGAACCTGTTTTTTGTCGCCCTGATTATCGGCGGCGCCGTCATCTATTTCATTGAGACGGCCAAGCGACGGACGCTTTTTGTGCGTAAAATCGCCGGGCTGGAAGCGGTTGACGACGCTATCGGCCGTGCCACCGAGATGGGCCGTCCGATTCTGTTTATTCCCGGCATTCATGATATGGACGATGTCCAGACTCTGGCGGCCCTGACCATTCTCGGCAGGGTGGCGCAGCAGGTGGCTGACTATGATACAAAGATAAGTATGCCGGTGGCCCGCTCACTGGTGATGACCGCCGGACGCGAGACGATTAAGGCTGGATATCAGGCCGCCGGCCGTCCCGATGCCTACAGCGACGACATGGTCAACTATATCACCGACGAACAATTCGGGTATGTGGCGGCGGTCGACGGTATCATGGTGCGCGAGAAACCTGCGACGGTATTCCTGCTCGGGGCGTTTTT
>JAHIVM010000447.1 GCA_018816665.1 Candidatus Zixiibacteriota bacterium | reverse complement strand
CATCGAGAACCGGGCTCAGAATCGCCGGGTTGATATCGTGATTTTGACCAAAGAACTCACCATGACCGAGCCCACGTCGCAGCTTTACAAGGACAACGGATCCAATCCCGGGGCCACCGTCGCGGCCACCACCACAGAGGAGCCGGTGTTGTCGCCAGTCCAACCGCCCGAGGACACTGTCCTCAGTCAGTAGAAATTTCCCTCCCGATCGGAAAAGCTTTCCCTGCCGGCCCGCCGACGGCCCCGGCCGGGAACTCGGCCCGCACACTAATCTGCTGATTTGCAATTGGTTACGGTCGGATAGTCGTGTTTGGCATCGTCCTTGCTTAGAACGGCTGTGAGAAATAGTGTGTGGATTGGTGACTATGAGCAACAAACTAAACAGCTTCGTTTTTGAGAAGATGGGAATCCCGCAATTTCAGCGGGTCCTTGATCTGACATCCTATCGCCACAAGCTGGTGGCCGGGAACATTGCCAATGTTTCCACGCCCGGGTATGAATCCACAGACATCGACTTCAAGGGAGAATTGTCCCGACTGAGTGACAAGTCCGGTCATCTGGCGGGGCACACCACTCATTCATCACACATCCCCCTTGGGCGGCATCCCGATCGAGCCCCCAAAGTCGAGACACAGCGGGTCTCTCCCGATGAACTTAATTCGGTGGACATTGACAAGGAAGTTTCCAACATGGCTCAGAATGAGCTGCTGTATACAATAGGAGCTCGTTTGCTCGAGAAGAAGCTGAGCGGTCTCAAAAACGCAATAACCAGTAAGTAGGGTGGATCAGGTTATGGGAGGCATACTCAACGCCATCGAGGTTTCGGCCCAGGGGCTTTCGGTCCAGCGGGCCAGGATGGACGCGGTGGCGCAGAACATGGCCAACGCGGAAACAGCTGAAACTAAAGAGGGCGGACCGTATCGTCGGAAGCGGGTGATGGTCGAGGAGGAGGAGGGCAAAGCGTCCTTCCGATCTCAGCTCAACCGCGCCGACACCCGTCTGGCCCGTACCAACAGAGCCCATCGTTCCGGCGGCATGAACGGGAACTTCGAAACCGTTTCTGTGTCCGCCGTATCGCATCAGGAAGTAGCAGATCCGGAATCGTCTTTCCGTCTGGATTACGACCCCACCCATCCCAAGGCGGATGCCGATGGTTACGTCAAGATGCCGGATATCGAAGTAGTCGACGAAATGGTTGATATGATGGTGGCCTCACGGGCATACGAAGCCAACACCGCCGTGATTTCCACCGCCAAGAAAATGGCAATGGACGCCCTCGACATATAAAGACACATGGAGTGACCTATGAACATTAACCCGTTGGCCATTCAATCGTACCAGCACCTGACTCGCCAGGACCGACCCGCGGCAGCTCCGCAGGATCAGTCGGCACCCAATCAGGCTGCAGAAAACCTGGCTATTGAACCGCAGGCTGCGGATCAGAAGTCAGTCCTGACAGTCAAGGCACAGAATCAGAAGTTTTCCGATTTTCTGTCAAACGAGGAGCGCGAGGCGCTGACCCTGCTGTTCTCCAGGTTTTCCGACGGTTCCCGTTTTGGCGGGCGGATCAGCGCCGAGTCGACACCGGCTCCGGCCGAAAAAACCCTGGGACGATCAGTGGACGTAAAGGTGTGATGTCATGTCAAACGTACTGAATACCAGTCGCGTGGTGCCCGGATTGATCGAACGCGTACAGGGCGGATCGGTCACCGGTCAGGTAACTGAACCGGCCAAAGACGGCAAATTCTCCGATCTCGTTTCCAACCTGATCAATTCTGTCAACGAGTTGCAACAGGATTCGGGGAAGATGCAGGAAGCGTTTCTGGCGGGAGAGCCGGTCGAACTGCACCAGGTGATGATCAAGGCGGAAGAAGCCGGTATCGCAACGGAATTGCTGCTGGAAATTCGCAATCGACTGGTATCTGCATATACAGAGATTATGCGGATGCCGATGTAGGTGGGAGTCCACGGCCATGGATGGTCGGGACATAACGCGAAATAGGATTTTCGATGGAAAGCATTGTTAATTTCTTCAAGAACCTTGGCGGCTTCGTCGGGCGTATGACACCCAGCCAGGTTATGATGCTGTTCGGTGTCGTGGCCGGTAGTATTGTCGGCGTCGTACTGATTGTCGGCTGGGTATCCGACATCAGCTATTCGCGCCTGTACTCCAATCTCGGGCAGGAAGAGGCCGGGGAGATAGTCAACTACCTTAACGATAACAAAATCTCGTACCGGCTGTCCGAAAACGGCGGCGCCATCGAGGTACCATCGGGCGATGTGTACGCCACGCGCATATCGCTCGCCTCGCAGGGGATACCGCGCTCCGGCAGTGTCGGCTACTCCATTTTCGACCAGAACAACCTGGGGATGACCGACTTCCTGCAAAACCTGAATTTCCGTCGCGCCCTGGAAGGTGAGCTTACGCGCACGATTATGCAGCTCAACGAGGTCAAGGCGGCCCGAGTCCATATCGTGATGCCGAAAGAACGGCTTTTCAAAGAAGACCAGAAGCAGGCTACGGCCTCGGTTCTCCTGAAACTGAGCGGAAAGGGCGGGTTGTCCAAACAACAACTCAACGGCATAACTCATCTGGTAGCCTCCTCTGTTGAGGGGCTCCAGCCGAAAAACATCGCGATCATTGATTACGACGGCAATCTGCTGTCATCAAACCAGGGTTCGGATCCCACCGCGGGTCTTTCCAGTACGCAGCTCGAAGTACGCAAAAATGTCGAGGCCTACCTGGAGGACAAAGCACAGTCCATGCTCGACGGCGTCCTCGGAGACGGGCGAAGCCTCGTGAGAGTGACCGCCGATCTTGACTTCCAGCAGTTGGAACGTACCTCCGAAACCTTTGATCCCAACGCGCCATCGGTTCGCAGTGAGGAGAGAACCAAAAACTCGAACTCCTCCACCGATAAGGCCGCCGAGGCTAACGAAAGCAACGACGAGGGTTCCTCGGAAACGACCATCACCAATTACGAGCTAAACAAAACAGTCGAACACATGGTAAATGCGGTTGGCGGTATCCAGCGTCTCACGGTAGCAGTTACGGTGGACGGGTCCTACAGCGACATTGCCAACGATGCCGGCGATGTTGAGTCCATTTACCAGCCGCGCAGTCAGGACGAGTTGGATCGCCTGGCCTCGCTGGTGAGGACGTCGGTGGGGTTTGACACCCAGCGCAATGACCAGTTGGAAATCGTGAATATCCCGTTTGACCGGCGTAATCTCGACGGTGACCGGGAGCTGCTGGACTCCATGTACCAGCGCGAGTTTATTATGGATATGGCCAAGAAGATTGGTACCGTGTTGCTGGCCCTCATGGTCCTGCTGTACCTGAAGAAGAAATCACGGCGTCTGTTTGGCGCCCTTTCGAGTATCCTGCCTCCTCCTGCACCGGCACCGTCTCCCATGATGGAAACGCGCATCCCGGAACGGGAGGAACGCGAATTCGCCCCGATTGAACCGGAGAAGCGAAAACCGAGACTGGTCGATGCCATGCAGAAAACTGCCAAGGATCGACCGGACGAAATCGCAAAAGTCATCAAGACCATGATGATCGAGTAGAATACGCATGAATTACGATGAAATGACACCTCAGCAAAAAGCGGCGGTCGCCCTGGTAGCCTTTGGCCCGGAGGTCTCCGCGCTCGTGCTCAAGGGGCTGAGCGAAAAAGAACTCGAAAAGATTACGATTGAAATCGCCAATCTGCGCGATGTTCCCCCGGAAATTGAGGAACGGGTTATTACGGAGTGTCATGACATATTCATGGCCCGCCAGTATATCTCGCAGGGCGGTGTGGACTTCGCTACGGAGATTTTGCAGAAGGCCGTGGGGGCGACCCGGGCCAAAGAGATCATGACCCGCCTGGAGTCGTCGCTCCGATCCAGTGGGTTCTCCCTGCTGAAGGACATCGATCCCAAGCAACTGGCCGGCTTCTTCCAGAACGAGCATCCGCAGACCACGGCCCTGATCCTTACCCAGTTGAATCCGCAGCAGGCAGCATCGGTATTGTCCGAACTGGCTCCGGAACTTCAGGCCGAGGTGTCGCTGAGAATTGCCACTATGGAGAAGATTTCACCGGAGATCCTCAAGGAAATCGAACACACCCTGCAGGAGCATTTTGGCGCGTCCTCACGGGCCGATTTGTCCGTGTCGGGTGGAGCCAAGTCAATTGCCGAGATTCTCAACCTGATTGACACGACGGCGGAAAAGAACATCCTGCAATCCCTGGAAGCGGATGATCCGGATCTTGCAGCAGAGGTCAAAAATATGATGTTCGTATTCGACGACATCGTTCTTCTGGACGACCGTTCGATCCAGCGTCTCCTCAAGGAAGTGGAGACCAAGGATCTGTCCCTGGCGCTCAAGGCGGCGTCGGACGAAGTCAAAAACAAGATCTTCGCCAATGTCTCCGAGCGTGTATCTGTAATGATCAAGGAAGAAATGGAATTCATGGGACCGACCCGTCTATCCGATGTCGAGTCGTCGCAGAGTCGGATTGTCGAAGCCGTCCGTCGCCTCGAGGAAGAAGGTCAGATCATGATCTCCGGTCGCGGCGGCAAAGAGGATATCATTGTCTAAGATTATTCGATACGTGGAAGACTGCCCGACTGTTTTCATCGGCGAAAAACACCACGATGCCGAGGAAGAGACTCGGGCGGAACTGAAACTGGCGGAGTTTTTCCCCTCGGTCGCCTTTGTGACCACGCCCGAAGGTGCCCGACTAATCCCCATCGGCGAAGTGTATAAGATGGAAGAAGCTCTCCGCAAGGAGTCGGAAGAGGCTCGCCGGGAAGGCCGCGCCGAGGGCTACGAGAAGGGTCGGACGGAAGGTCTGGCCGAGGCCCGACGGGTGGTCGGTCAGTTTGAACGGGCCGTCATGGACGCCGTTGAGCAGCGGGCCGCTTTGCTGGAAGAAGCCAAAAACGCCGTGCTGGAACTGGTCGTAAAAGTGTCCCGGAAAGTAACCTTCGATGCCGTCAGTATTGACCCGGAAGCCACCGTCAAGATCATCAACGGCGTGATCAATCAACTGGTCGATCGCTCCCGTCTGACAATCAAAGTCAATCCCGATCACCTGCCGGTGGTGGAACAGAGTCTTGAGCGATTTCTCGGCGACAGCACCGCGATCAAGGATCTTGCCTTTGAGGGCGATGCCCGTGTTCGCACGGGGGGGTGCTTCATCGAAACCCCCCGGGGCGATATCGATGCCCGTCTGGAGTCCCAGATTGACATCGTTGCCGAGACCCTGCTCTCATCGGGAGACAGCCTGTGAGTTTCCTGCCGTATGACATGTACGCCGACCGCATTGATCGCGTAAATACCATCAAGCAGTTCGGCAAAGTGACCCAGGTAGTGGGACTTGTTATTGAATCGGCCGGTCCCGCGGTGTCGATTGGACGGCTCTGCAATATTGAGAATTTTGACGGCAGTTCGCGGGTCCAGGCCGAGGTGGTCGGATTCCGCGACGACCGTTTACTGCTTATGCCCCACGGGTCCATTTCCGGGATAACCCCCGGAGCCATTGTCACCTCTGCCGCCGACCAACTGCGCATTCCGGTAGGTTCCAGCCTGATCGGGCGCGTGCTGGGCGGCCTGGGAAGGCCGATCGACGGCAAAGGTCCGCTCACGGCCGCAACCACGCGGCCGGTATCGGTTGATCCTATCCCGGTGTTGAACCGACGTCGAATAGAAAAGCCGATCCGCACGGGAATCAAGGTTATCGATGCCATGGCCGCTTTGGGCCAGGGGCAGCGGATGGGCATTTTTGCCGGCTCCGGAGTAGGCAAGTCGGTCATGCTGGGCATGATCGCCCGGAACTCATCGGCCGATGTCAATGTCGTGGCCCTGATCGGCGAACGCGGCCGTGAAGTAAAGGAATTCATCGAACGAGATCTGGGACCGGAAGGACTAAAACGATCGGTGGTTGTAGCGGTGTCTTCGGACCAACCAGCCCTGGTGCGCATTAAAGGTGCCATGGTGGCCACGACCATTGCCGAGTACTTCCGGGATCAGGGCAAAAACGTGATGCTGCTCATGGACTCGGTTACACGCGTGGCTATGGCTCAGCGTGAAATCGGTCTGGCTGTCGGCGAACCGCCTGCAACCAAAGGCTATACGCCGTCGGTCTTCGCCCTGCTGCCGTCGTTGCTGGAGCGGGCTGGCTCGACTCCTCGAGGGTCCATCACCGGCCTGTATACGGTTTTGGTCGAAGCCGACGATCTCAATGAGCCGATATCCGATGCCGTGCGTTCGATTCTGGACGGACACGTGGCCCTGTCACGCCGACTGGCAGCCCTCAATCAATACCCCGCCGTCGATATGCTGGATTCTATCAGCCGTCTGATGAAGGAAATCAGCACGGAGGAAGAGCAGAAGATGGCCGGGCGGATTCGGGAGCTGATTGCCACCTACCGGGAGGCGGAGGACCTGATCAACATCGGTGCCTATGTCAAAGGTTCTAATCCAAAAATCGACCTCGCCATCGAAAAGCACGAAGCCATCAACGAGTTGTTTCTGCAAGGGATAACGGAAACGGTCCCCCACGAAGACTTGCGGCAGCAGATGAGACAGGTGCTGGGCACCCAGGTGAAGCATGAAAAAGTTTAAGTATCGCCTCGAGCCGCTGCTCAAAGTCCGCAAGCATCGTGAGAAAGAGCGTCAGAAAGAGCACGCTGCGGCGATGAAGAAAGTGCAGGACCAGCAGGACCAACTGCATCGTATCGATGATTCCAAAATGGCTACGATTGACAGCCATCGTCAGCGGCTCATGGGCAAAATCACCGTGGCCGAGGCACTCGTTTGCTCCCGTTACCTGACCCGACTCAAACGTGATCGTCTGGCCGGGTACGAAATCCTGCAGGGACTCAAGAGAAAAGCCGAGACACGTCGGGAGGAACTGGTCGAAGCTGCCCGGGAACGCAAGATTTATGAACTCCTGCGCGAGAAGCAGGAAAGACGGCATCTCAAGGAGATCGAGGATTTCGAGCAGAAAGAAACCAACGAGGTTGCCATTTCCGCCTACCGACAAAAAAAGAAGAAGGGACAGTAGTCCCTCCTTCTGCAGCAAGCTCACAGTCCGTCGCGTAGCGACGGTGCATACACAGACATCTACTTAATCATAATCATCTTCTTCGACTGGACAATGTCGCCGGCAGTTATGCGGTAGAAGTATACGCCGGATGCCAGGTGGGAGCCGTCAAATGCCACCCGGTGCACACCGGCCGGCATATCCCGGTCAAGCAATTGCTCGACTTTCTGCCCGAGGACATTGAATACCTCCAGCTCGACATGTGAGGCCGAGGGGAGACTCAGATCAATATGGGTCACCGGATTGAACGGATTGGGATAGTTCTGAGCCAGGTTGAATGTCTCCGGCAGGACGCCGTCGGGAGTGATATCCTCCACATCGGTGACCGTCTGGATGTGAATGTATCCCGCAGAGAACATGGGCGGGAACACAATGCTGCCGTCGGCTTCGGTCAGAATGTACCGTGTCACCGTGTTAACACCCAGGGTGGTGGAATCAACGGCGATCAACGTATCCGGGCTATCGCCATCGGTGCTGAAATGCAGGATGGCCAGCGGACCCGATCCGGGAGCCAGCGGGACGGCCGAGCCGTAGACCAGACGCACCAGTACGGTGTGAGTGGTGTTGTTCGGCTGTACCGTTTTTGTGGTGGCTGCCTCACCGCGCGTGCCGGTGAAAGCCACACTGTCCAGAGTCAGGCGATCGGAATCGAATTTCAACGCAAGATCAATCTGGGCCAGATTTCGTTCGTTGAAGGCGAATGCATTCACGGCAACGGGACTGCCTGCTTCGATACCCACGCTGTCAACCCACACCGAATCAAAGGATAGAGGGGCATCCTGAATATCCAGATGCCCTTTTACAATCTGCGGTATCCAGGGGTCACCCGCCACGTCCTGACCCTGCACCGCTGTCAGACGGTCAATCATTCCCAGCGTCCAGGTGATGGTGTCGATCTCCATTACCTGCGGTGCCAGACCGGCGGCGAAGGAATAATAAATGTTGCCCAGCAGTCCGCGCCCGGCCGGCAGAAGCTCTTCGCCCAGCAGCGCAAAGGCCGAGACAATACTGGAATCACTGCTTACAGAAAAACCGGCCGTGATCTGATCGTCGTCAAATCGCCCGCCCGCAAACGAAAACGAGTCGACCGAAACCGATGACAGGGAATGGGTGAAAGTGACTTCAATGCCCGCTACCAGTT
>JAHIVM010000446.1 GCA_018816665.1 Candidatus Zixiibacteriota bacterium | reverse complement strand
TATCTATCGGTTATATTTATAACCTAATGACTGATTGAGGAGTGTGATGTGCCAAGGAAGAAGCAAGAACCTCCCCGCGGACCGATGATTCACATCAGACTTGACGAGACAACCCACCGCAAGCTCAAGATCCGCGTGGCTCACGACGGCACCACAATCCAGCATCTGGTCGCTGATCTGATTCGCCATAAAGTCGGCGAGCTGGATGAATTAAAGAAGACATAGCCCCGACATCTTGCGCTCCAGGCTAACGAAACCGCCATATTCAGGAGTCCCTGATGCGCTATTCATTACTGCTTCTTAGTTCAATTATTATTGTATCCATTTCGCAACCATGTCTGGCTCAGCTTGATGAGGTTTATGATATTCCTCTGTCGGCGCATTCGCCGGATGATGTATCCCCGCCGTGGCCGCATATCGCGGTTGATGACTCCGGCTACGTTTATGTCACTTGCCGTGTCAATTGGGAAATTGAGACCAGGAAGCTGGATAGCGCTGGAAATTCAGTCTGGACGCAAACAATATGTGAAGGTCTGGCGTGTATGCCCCACGACATAGCTCTGGATGCAAACGCTAATGTTTACGTACTCGGTACGACGGATTATGTCTTCAATGATACGATCATGGGTGATTGCAATCTGGTCTTAATAAAGTACAACTCAAACGGTATATACCAATGGACCGCCACTTATCCGTTCAATACGAACATACATTATCCTAATGTTCATGATAATGTGGGAACAGCAGAGAGTAGCGCAATTTATGGGCGCTTAGAAGTCTCGCCGGAAGGACGTTCTTACATATGGGGTCAGCGCTGGGATCGCTATGTAGTTGATGGCTGGGTTCCGCACCGTAAGAACGGGTTTCTGTTAATCTACGATAATGCCGGAGCAGAAATTACGAATTCGATGTTTGTGTGTCCGATTGAACGCAATGGGATTCCAGGTGAGAATGTAAGCGGAGTACATACTGTTGATCTCGACGGAAATGTGAGCATCGCCGCTGTTACTTGGGCGGATTTGGAAATCTGTCCCCATATTAGCCCAGGTAATACCCTGGATACCGCTTACCAATATGCTATCTGGATATATGAAGCTGATGCTGATGGTAGCAACCTGTACGAAGACCAACATTTCCGAAACGACATTGTTTGGGAGCCATGCGTGGGTGGTTATGATGGTACTCGGTCTGTTGGAATCAATATGGTTGTTCGAGATATCTGTTATGACGGAATCGGAAACAAATATCTCTTCGGATGGGCTGGCGTTGTCCAATACGGCGCTACGGTGCAACAAACGTTTGTAACCAAGTTCGATACCGACTGGAATCAGCTATGGTCGATACCGCTGGGTGCTTGGCAACCGTCGGGTAGCATGGATTGTGACAGTGCTGGCAATTTAGTAGTGGCTAGCATGAACGGTTACTCCAATACTGAAGTATGGCGAGTCGATCCGCATGGCCATGTTATGGGTCCGAGCAGTTATATTGCCCAGACGGTGAGAATGGACGATGCCGGTAACTCGTATGCTGGGCTTCACGGCATACGCAAATATGATGCTGATCTCAATACTGTCTGGAGTCGGTGGTGGGGAACGAACATTGTTGTTAACGAGATAGAGGTTGACCGTAAAGGAAACATGTACGCAGCCTACATAAACTGGGACGTGGTTGGAGCTGTAGCTAAATTTGAACAATGCGCCACTTTGGTGGTTCGCGATGCCCACAACGATACCATACCGAATGTCGAATTTGAGTTGATTAAAATCAGCAACGATCCTCCGGAATATACCGAAGATACTCTCGGAACCTTTACAACCAATGATCTGGGTCAGCTGAAGCTGCGAATGGTGAGAACCGACAGCTTGCTGTTCGCAACCGGTCCGGGGAATGACACTCCGGACACTCTTGCCATTGGCGACACGCTAAAGATAGCAAAACATATACACTCTCAACCTGCCGTTAAGCATCCGGGATTACTGTCAACTGCATATTCAATTCATCTTGATAATGGGGAGTTCGATCCTGACGGGTTACTATCTTTTGACACTTTAGAACTGGGTGTATTCGATGTAGTCCTCAACCACACTGAAATAAGACATAACCTTGTGGCCAGCGTCGAATGGGAGGCGTCATTTGCATATCTTGACGCCTTGGAGGAGAATTTCCGGTATATGTCGAACCACCTTTACGATATCAGCGATGGTCAGTTGCGTCTGGATACGGTAATGATCTATGATCACCGCGAGCAGTGGGATGGAGCCGATATGCGAGTTCATGCCACCAACAATATCCGGGCGAGTGCCTACGTGGGGGGGATGTACAGCGCCATAAACGACTGGGCCATATATATGCCACGTAAGGCGTTCTTTTCTGATGTGGACAGGCGCAACAATACTGATATAGATCCTCTACCTATGGTTGATGTCTCGGGAGATTACCGCACCAAGGCTCATGAGTTTGGTCATTATGCCCTGAGCTTTTATGATGAATATATGCTGTTTGACGGCATTAACTATGTTGATGATCCGAATCTGCGCTGTCTCGCGTTCCCACTATCCAACTACGGATTTATGGATCATCAGTTTGAGCAATTCGGCGAGAAATCATCCGAAATGTCCAGCGCATATCGTTATGAATTTGATCCCTGTCAGAACACGATGCAATGGGGATATAATCACAGTTCGTGCTGGGATCAGCTGGAAGCCGCCTTTGAGGATATCTGGGGCGCCGACAATGTATACGCTCCGATCTTAAAACCGGATGCTAGTGATGAGACTGAACATCATCACCTGACCGTGTCGAATATATTCCCTGGCCCTAACGACGATATCAGCAATCTCGATTATAATGTGGGGGATCAGATATCCTTTCCGGTCGCACCTCAGCCTCAAGAGCAGGATTTCAGCAACGTGCATATCAAAATTATAGGAACCTATTTCCCTGAGAATGCTGCCGTCGAACTCGTAAATAATCCGCTGACTGTTTCGGAACAACTGATAAATCAGGGGGCTCCCTCAAATGCCGGCCAGATGTGGATACTGGGTGTGTATGACCCTACTTATTGGATATTGACGTCAATAGGAAGAGTGGAAGAACTATTCCCTCGAGCTTTGTCGTCTTCGCAAGTTCGGAGTAATTGGCAGTACGGACTGGTACAGTCGAGCGGTGCGGTTGATAGTATAGAAATTGAGATGAAGGAAGTTCATGGCTACTATCCGTTGATTTGCGAAGCTACACTTCTGACTGACAGTGTATTGTTTGCCTTTGCCGCGGAGCAGATGTTCTCTGAGGTTCCCAGCATGACCCTGTATCCTGACGGTCAGATTTCGTCGAGTCATGACCTCACCGCCGGTACAAACAGTTACTCAGCATCGATCGGTGACAGCCTGAGCTATTCCGGCTCAATGATCACCTGGGCGGTGGACGATTCATCGGCTCAGTTTTTCTTCCCGATGGATTACAGGATATTTGAACCTGATTACTCTGACCCCATCATCGATATCAACGGCCCATCCAACCAATCACGCTATTTGATCGATACGCAAAATGAAGATATTGAGAAAATTATGGTGCTTTCTTCACCGTACTCGGTCATTCGAACGGGTCTTGATCCCAATGCCGTACAGGCAGGAGAAACGCACTGTTTATCAGTCTACCCGACTCGTGAGATTCAAGCTTCCAGTATTGCAATCCGGTATTCTGATGTTGATCTTAAAGTTGGTGATCAGAGTCTCGGTGATGAATCGACGTTGGAAATGTACCACTGGGGCGGAGTAACTCAGGGCTGGCAAGCGATCGGCGGCTCGGTTGTGGATACTGCTCGTAATGAAGTCTGGGCTCCATTTACCAATACCGGCACTTACGCCGCTTTCACCACAAACATAATCACTGACGTTGAAGATGACGAGCACGGTGACATTCTGCCTTATCGCTTCGAGCTGTCGCAGAACTATCCGAACCCGTTTAACCCAGTGACAACTATTGAATACAGTCTGCCACAGAGAAGCAGTGTAAAGATCGACATCTTCAATCTCCTTGGCCAAAAAGTGCGAACACTGGTCGATCGAGAAGAGTCGGCCGGCTCGTACACGATTACCTGGGATGGCACGAGTACGACCGGTGAAGCTGTTTCGACCGGTGTGTACTTCTACCGCTTCCAAACAGACGATCACGTAGAAACGAAGAAGATGTTGCTGCTGAAGTAGGCCAAGAAAACGGCACAATTTGGTTGAGGAGCGAAAATTGTCAAATAGCCCAGAGCTTCTGTTAAAACGTGTCCAGTGCATTCTGCCGGACCTGGAGATTGAGCAATTTGATATAAACGAAGAAGGATTGATAAACGATGTCGTAATTATCAACCACAAGTACGTGTTTCGCTTCGCTAAGACAGAACAAGGTGCCGCGGACCTAATCAGAGAAGAATGTATTCTCAAACTTATTCGGCCAACGATTGATGTGAATATCCCAACGCCCAAATACCACGATAAAGACTATATGGTGTATCCGTTCATTGAAGGTGAGCCCCTGCTGCTGGATAGAATAAGGAGATGGGATGAGATCACCCAGGGTCGCATGGCCGAATCGTTGGGCAGCTTTCTTTTCAACCTCCATACCACAAACATTTCTCAGACCAAACCGGAATTGCATGCGACACTGGCTCCGGTTACACGTGAGCGGTGGCTAAAGATTTACGGTGGAATTAAGGAAACGGTCTATCCTTTGCTTTGGAAGCATCAGGTGAGATGGGCTGAGGGTGTCTTCGATTGTATGCTCGAAAACGAGAGTTTCTTTGAATACAAACCGGCTCTTATTCACGGTGACCTCAGACCGTACCATATTCTGACGGACAACGAAGATAGCTCACTCAATGGCGTAATTGATTTCGGAGTCGCTGGAATTGGAGACCCGGCATCAGACTTTGGCACCCTTATAAACACCTATGGCGAGAGTTTCGTAGTCAAGATGATGAACACTTATCCTAATCTGGAAGAGTTGATGCCACGTGCGAGATTCTATGCTCAAGCACTCGAGCTGCAATGGGCTTGGTTGGGCCTTGAGTTCAAGGAAAACTTCTGGTTCATAGCGCATTTAGGCTGTGCCAGAGACATTGATTCGTAGCGCGTACCCTGTGGCCGCAACTGGCATTGTCAGGTCCAGATGATCATTCACTCTACCAGAGGCTGATGCATTACGAACTAGGAATGCCGGTCTAATCTGCGTTTGAAAAAACGGTCACAAATTGGTCACAATACGGTGTAAGTCCTTGTGCCGCCACGCGAGTATGGGGTTCGATTCCCCCACCTCCACTATATCAACTCACTGCAACACGACAGATTACTTGGCGGACGCCAGCCGGGGACCATATCGAGATCGTTTGTCAAATACGGCGACCCCGACATGTCAAATACAGTATCCTGAGTTGGCGGGTTTCTCGCCTGCTTGGCGGCAAGACATGGTCAGACGCAGGCGTGGTGAGAGCCGGAAACAAGGTTCCCGCCGCCGGCGACGGCTCCCCGGGTTTGTTGCGTTGGCGTAACACGCTGCTCGACAACCGCTTGCCGGGGTGGATCAATGCCTCGGGTATCCCTGCCTCTTATTCGGAGAATCAAAATATCCGGCGTCGGGCTCCGGGAAGAGTAATATTGTCTTGACAATTCGCCGTATAACAGAGATAGTTGCTGGCCCATTCGTGAGTTCTACTGCGAAGCGGCCCTGTGTACAGATTAAGGAAATAGAAAAATCAGGAACTAAATCCACTTTTACATGTTAACGTTTCCGGAACAGTGCCGTTCCGGGAAACAATTAACCGAGGCAGACACACGGAAGGCCGACCGTGCGTGTGTCTTTTTTTTACCCAGTATCCGTAGCAAGGAGATCGGCCAGAAGGAACACAATCATGATCAAGCGTGTGTCGTCGGTGTTGGTGGCACTCGTTGTCGTTGGGTTCGCCGCCGGTTGCAGTGAATCCCCGGTTGTTGAATTTGAAGCAAGCAGGGCGGCGATCGAGGACGCCCGCGTAGCCGAGGCCGAGCAGTATGCTCCCGAGTTGTTCAAAGAGGCTTCTGATTCTCTTAACGCCGCCTCGGTCGAGATGCAGAGGCAGGATGGCAGATTCGCCACGTTTCGCAGCTATGGTCAGGCCGAGTCAATGATTCTTGCCGCCCGGCAGATCGCGGAAAAAGCCGTTGTCGAAGCCGGTGCCGAAAGGGAGCTGGTCCGTCTGGCTGACAGTACCCTGATCGTCGAGATTGAGACGCTCATCGCCGATACGAAACAGGCACTTGCGGCGGCCCCCAAGGGAAAAGGCTCTCGCCTCGACCTGAAGGTGATGCAGACTGATATCGATGCCGCTGCTACCGCCCTGACTGCTGCCACCGAAGGTTACAACGCCGGAAGTTATCTCACCACCAACGAGATGCTTCAGACGGTCAAGGGGCAGGTAACGAAAGTCAAAAGTGACATCGATGCCGCGGTAACCAGGTTGACAAAGAAGTAGCCTCGCGCCAATCAACGAATCCTCAGGTGAGGGAGGGGTATAACAATCCACCTCTCCTCACCGTGGAATAAGACTATCATGTCTGAGCACCCGCGTTAGGCAATATGACCCACCGTAAATTAATCCTTACATTGTCGGTACCGATAGTTTTCATCGTGCTGCTAGGTGGCTTCATCGTCGCCTATGAAATGCGACAACCTCCCCTGGACAGACTGCAGCAGGCACTTGATTCGGTGGAGTCCGCTCGTACGGCGCGGGCTGAGCAATGGGCCGGTGACGACATGCAAAAAGCGCGGCGGCATCTTGGTGCCGCTCAACAAGCCATACGTGATGTCAGCTCCGGGTGGTGGCCGTTCGAATCATATCACATCGCGGATTCGCTTCTGACAGAGTCCATCCGCCTGTCGCAGTTGGCCGCAGCCAGAGCCAGGGAGAGACTGGCCACAACAAGGGATGGGATCAGCTCCGATGTCATCGCTTCGCGTGACAGCCTGGGTATCTGGCGGAGTGTTCTCGACAGCGACCTCCCACGAGCCGAAGACGAATCGCTCCATCGCGCCGCTTCGTTCAGCGTACAGATGGCGGAGGCATTGCTGGAGAAGGGCCAGCACGAGGCCGCGCGAGAGTATGCCGACAGCGCCCGTGTTCTGTTTCAAACCCTTGAGGACAAATATCATCAGCACGCGGCGTCCAGTCGGCAGTGGGTCCGGAAGTCGCAGGAGTGGATATCACGCACACTTGACGAGTCGAGAACGTCGGGCAAAACAGCCCTTATTGTTGACAAGACGAAACACCGCCTGTTCGTCGTGACCGGTGGCCGGATAGTGGATTCGACGGACTGCGAACTTGGTTTCAATTCCGGTCATCAGAAGAGGATATCCGGCGACGGTGCTACGCCGGAAGGAATGTACCGGGTTACCAGGGTAAACGGGCGCAGCAAGTACTACCGCGCGCTGCTCCTGAACTACCCCAATGAAGATGATCGCAAACGGTTCAAGTACAACCTGGAAGCGGGCGTGATACGGGCGGACTCAAAGATGGGCAGCCTGATTGAAATCCACGGTCACGGAGGGCAGGGACGTGACTGGACCGATGGCTGCGTGGCAGTGAGTGATCGCACGATGGACATGCTTGTGAAAGTCGCACCGGAAGGTACCGCTGTTACTGTCGTTCGAGCATGGGAAAACCGGTAATGAGATTGGCAGCTTCCATACTGTTTGCCGTTGGCGTGGTCGTTCTGGCCCTGCTTATTGACAGGGTTCCGTTCACGACTCCGACGCCATCCGCTTCAAGGCCGTCGGCCGTCGGCTACGAAGGTGGGACGCTGCAGCCCGGTGGTGAGGTAGATGGCTACTCTTCACCTGAGGCGCGACGGTTACTGAGCCGAGGTCCCCGGGGGCCGTATATAGTGATCGATAAGTACTCCAACCGGCTGCTCCTGAGGACCTCCAAAGCAGTGCTCCTCGAGGCCATCTGTTCAACCGGTTCCGGCGGCGAGCTGGTCGACAGTCTGACCGGACGTCGATGGAGATTCGATACGCCCATCGGTGTTTTCACCGTCCACACCAAGCTCAAGAACCCCTGGTGGAGAAAGCCCGACTGGGCCTTTGTCGAAGATGGGTTACCCGTGCCCACAAACGAAGCGGAGCGGCTGGATGACGAGATGATGGGTGACTACGCAATAGGCTTTTCCGACGGCTACTTCATACATGGCACAATCTATGAACGGCTTCTGGGAAAGGCCGTGACTCACGGATGCGTTCGGCTCGCCGCGGAGGATCTGAAGATGCTGTACGACAATGTTCAAATAGGAACTCTTATCTATGTGTACTAACATGTCGCCCGGGAAAACACTCCTGAGTATCGCTGGTGCGGCTGTCGTTGCGATTTTTGCCTTGGGTATAGCGCCCAGTTCGGCAGCCGAAGACGGTCCATCCTATACCCTTCGGCAGTCCATCCCTGCGGCGGAAAAGCTACGTCTTGTTCTCGATATGTCCAGGAGCGAAATATCGCTTCGGCTGGGCGAAGTAGAGCTGCGGGGCCATGCGTTCACCGTTACCAGCGACAGCGAAGCGGCCGCGGAGTTCCTCCGTGAGTGGCCACAGGATCACTCCGACGAACAGATTGTGGAGAGCGTTCACCTGCTGTCGGCTGCCATGACCATCTCCGAATCGGAGTTGAATGTCATCGGTGAGGAAACGGCTCTTGATGCCGACGACATACAACGTTTCCTGCCTGGCCGGATGGTTCTTATAACCGACAAGGGTTCGCGGATCTACATAGATACCGATTGTCCCGGTGCGGAAGCAATCACCCTGGAGCGGATGAAGGAATTGTTCCGACGAATATGGTACGGCCTGACAGCGGGGGAACCATTGCATATCAGTATGGCCGCGGACGACGCCATGTCCCTGTACGGAGCGGCGAGAACAAGACCCACGGTCACCATTAGACTGTGACCGGCGCGTCCCTGATTCTATTGTCGAATGCCGGGACGGCCGCGCCGCCATGTCCCAACTGCTGCTCGATAATTTCATCCGGTACACCGGCTATGGCGCCGGCAATGGCCTTGAGAGGCCGCCGGGGGGGCTTCGTTCGGAATCATGTGATATAGATTGCCGGTTTGAATAGCTCTCAGCGCGAGGAGTTGACATGATGCTGCCTTCGCAGGCGCAGGTCGGTCAGGTTGTTCCAGCGCCCCCGCCATTTCCTGCTCTCCCACCTCGTACAAAATGATGAGCGGGACCACCCTGATTCGACTGATCGCCGGCAACAAAGGACAACGGTCATAAAACAGTGTAAGTCCTTATGCCGCAACACGAGCAGGTGGTGCGGCGCCCCCCGCCAAATGGCCGACACTTCATCGAGTCACGCTGAGCCCCAACAGGCCTCAAGAGCAACAAGCTGATACGCGGCTGCATTGCCAGGTGGACCAGGAGTGTTACCAACCATCCCCCCCGCTGTTCTGTCAGAAAATCAGCAGAAAAGAGCGAACTTTCGTCCATGTTCCCGGTTACAGGTACTAATCTCCGGCAACACTCGGACACAAGGCCGAAGCCGGGCAGAAAAGATAACAGACTCTACCTATAGACAAGACAATCGGGAATCAGAATGGCACCACAAGCTCTCCTCAGAAGCGGCAAACGAAACAACATCCGAAAGCCTCTCAAGAAATACACCTACCTGGGATGCCCGCTGACCAAAAACCGCTCCCCCTGGTGTTTCCGTATGTGTAAACCGAATGCTGATGGAACCGGACTCTGCGGCCGTGTGGCCCCTCATGGATTGAAGAGCCGTGTTCAGCAGGGGATTGAGGATTACAAGCGGAGACAGGCTGACTCATCGACCCTGCATAGCCTTCGGAAACAAGCTGGCGGCACAGACGCCTGACCACGTAGGCCAGAGCAAAAATCTACCGGCATTACTTCGTACAGCAATGCCGGTTTCTTGTCACACATCGCTGCAATACACTACGCAAACGTCGGCCGGCCTATCTAATCACATCTCCGCGATACTACAGGCCTGACCTTTCCTACACCACGAAACGTCGGAGGAACACAATCCATATCATCAAGTCCAGTTCGAAATCGGTGTGATTGACGAGGCTGGTAACAATGTATGGAGATCTCCTGGGTGCCTTCGAAATCAGAAAGCCAAACCCCATACTCGGGTAGAGCCACAACCAGAGCAGCAGGATAGTGGCAATACCGAATACCAAAGACGTCCACGACCGATCGTGAATTGCCGGCACTGTCATGCCAAGGAGAAGGCAGACACCGGCCAGCGCAATACCGATCAAGTAAGAAGATATCAGGGCAGCGGTGTTCTCATGGCGTAGTGGCGTTGTGTTGTGAATATTAGTCTGAACATGCACAGAATCCATCGTCCGACAGCCTCAGGTCCTACCGGCGGACGAATGATCCTCGCTTTCACGAGTAGCATCGCCAGCATGTCCATGACAAGAATCGCCGGCACGCCCATAAGAATCATCTCCACAACGTGGATCACCTGTCTCCTCCTGAGTGAGAGGTGAGCAGCTACAGACTCCTGTACTGAACCTCCGGCATTGGCTGGATCAGGTCAACCAGGATTCCAGGTGGGCACACCGCAAGCATCAACATCAGAATCAACACACAGGAGTACGAATATAGCCGGCATTCCGGCACAAATGGTGAATTACCGAACGAAGTCTCGGTGGGCAGGGACCGCGAGATCCGAGCTCATCGGCCGATTCCGTGTCACTTCGACACGGTGAGCACGCCCCGCAGGCGTATGTCCTTCGATGATGTCCCGATCATGATGCGGAAGTCGCCGGGTTCGATCACCGGGTACAGATCCGCGTCCAACATGGTTAACAACTCGGGTGTTATGACAAACGTTACCTCCTGTGACTCGCCGGGTTGGAGACGCACTTTTTGGAAGCCCTTGAGTTCGGTAATCGGTCGCGCCACCGAGGACAGTTCATCTCTCAGATAAAGCTGTACGACTTCATGACTTTCGTACGGTCCGGTGTTTGTTAGACTGAAACTGACCTGCGCCGTCTGTCCGGCGGCGATCTTTGGCGGATCAAGGTGAAGGTCGCCGTACTCGAAAGTCGTGTAGCTGAGCCCGTAGCCGAAGGGGAAAAGAGGCTGACCGGTCAGATCGCTGTAGTCATCGCCACGTCCGGTCGGCACATGGTTGTACTCCAGCGGGAGCTGGCCTTCGGCGACCGGGAAGGTGATGGGCAAACGGCCCGACGGACTGTAGTCGCCGAACAGGATGTCGGCCACCGCCCGGCCGCCTTCCTCACCGGGATACCAGGCGCAAAGCACGGCGGAAACATCGTCCAGCCAATTGGACATCGTCACCGCACTACCCCCGACCAGAACGACCGCAGTCGGTTTGTCAAGGGCCGCCACCCGGCGGATCAATTCCTCCTGACGACCGGGAAGAGCCAGCGATGCCCGATCACGGAATTCGCCCTCCTCAAGTCCAACCACGAGTACGACTCTATCGCACCGGGCGGCAAGCTCGACCGCATCACGGATCGTTGCATCCTCGTCTGACGTCACATTCACATCCCACACAAGTGTGATTCTGCCGTTGCCGGGAGGTTCGAAATACTCCAGCCTGAGGCTGTACGCGCGGCCCTCGTCAAAGGTGAAGTCGGCCATGACGGTGCGGCACGACGTTTTGACCCAGTTGTCGATGACCAGGGAATCGTCGATGTAAAGGCGATACCCGTCGTTGCCCTCGATCCCAAGCCGGTGCCTTCCCGAAACGGGAGAGGTTAGCGTTCCGGTCCATCGGACGGAATAAAAGTCATAGGATAGCCGTTGAGGATCGGGTGAGAAGAGAGACCAGTGGAACTGCACGACGGGATCAACACGAACGAACACAGGCGCACCGGAGATCGTCACATTATTGAAATACTCGCCCATTAAGCCGTTCGCTGTGGAGTCTTCATATTGGCAGGAGAGATGTTCCGACGGAACAGTCACGTACTCAGAAGTCAGTCTCTTGCACCCGGCCGCGTACTGCACGTCGACCCGCGGTCCCAGTTTCTCCCTGAGACCATCGAGTATGCTGCATACCCGCACGGCGGGGGCACTGTAACCGCCAAAACGCGGTTCAGCCGCATCCGGTCCGATGACCGCGAGAGTTCCGGTCGTTTTGCTGAACGGCAGAACGCTGCGGTCGTTCTTCAGAAGTACGATTGATTCCCGGGCGGCGCGGAGCGCGAGCCGTTGGTGTTCGGGGGCGCCGGGGGTCGCAAACCTGTCGGTACTCACGTAGGGGTGCTCAAACAGACCAAGTTGGAATTTGGCTCGGAGTACGCGCGCCACGGCGGAGTCGATTACGGTGCTGTCAATTCGTCCATCGAGAAACGGCGGTATGAACAGTGTGTGATGGTCGTACGATGTCTGAAAGATGACATCGAGACCGGACGAAATCGCCCGCGCGCCGGCATCGGCATAATCGGCTGCCGTGAAATGCAAGACGTTGGCACCGCCAACAGCTCCGGCGTCCGATATAATGATGCCGTTGAAACCAAGTTCCTTCTTCAGAAGATGGTTGTTAAGCCAGTCACTTGCGGAGCAGGGGGCGCCGTTGAACGAATTGTAGGAGGTCATAACGGAGCGGGACCGGCCTCGTTTGATGCAGGCCTCAAAAGGCGGCAAATGCACATCGCGCAAAAAACGCTCGCTCATGAATATCGGATAGCTGTCACGGCCGCCGTCGCCGACGTTGGCCACAAAGTGTTTTGGTGTGGTAATCACACCAAGCCGCTCGAACTCTGAGACAAACGCGACGCCCATAGCGGCGGACAGAAACGGGTCCTCGCCGTAGGTTTCCTCGGTGCGTCCCCAGCGGACGTCCGACGCGATATTGACCACGGGTGACAACACCTGCCGTATGCCACGGTAGCGGCATTCCTGGGCTGTCGCGCGGCCCACATCGTGCATCAAGGCAGTGTCAAACGACGCTGCCAGGCCGATTGCCTGAGGAAAGATCGTGGCATCGCTCTGTACCAGACCGTGTAACGCCTCGGCGAAGAATATGACTGGAATACCGAGGCGGGTGTCTTCGACAAAGTGACGCTGGATGGCATTGGCGCGCGCGATCGGGTCCGCCTCGCCGGTTTCCGCCGCCACCTGCAGGCCAAACAGACCGCCGGTGTAGCGGGTTTCGTCGCCCATGAAGTCGCCGGCGATCATGAACAACTGCCAGAACTTCTCCTCCGCAGTCATGCGCGACAGGAGGTCCTGTGTTCGCAAGTCTACGGATGCAGAGGCGTCGCGATACAACTGAGCGTGAACCTGTGCGCCCAGCAGGAGCATGAGGACGCATATAATGTGTCTAGAATACTTTGATTTCATCGATGAATATCCAAGCCTTTCCCCCGAAGCCTTTGTGCCAGGCGGGGCAGTTCCTGAAGCTTGCTGTTTTCACTTTGACAAAGCGCGCCGGTTCCGGCGCGAACTCGACATCAAACGGCGCCGTCACGGGGTCGACCCGCTCAGGCGGGACTAGACTCCGCACAGTTCCGACGGTGTGAAATGCCTCGCCATCTTCCGACACCAAAAATTCGACCTCCTGCGGCATGAACACCCAGGAGAGGTTGTCCTGAAGGAAACTGGTTTCGATGCGGGTGACCGGTTGCACGGAACCGAGGTCAATAGTGACATCCATCTCCTCACCTTCAAAACCGAGCCAATGGAAATGGTAGTCGTCCCACCCCTTGAGACCGTCGGTCAAAGCAGCCGCTTCGCCCCGGTGGTACTTAGAACTGGCCGGGACCGCCAGAGTGACCAGGCGATCCAAAGCAAGATGCTCCTGCAGGGTGCCGTCGATGAACGTCCGCGTGGACGCGAGATAGTACTCCGGTGGGTTACCATGTTCCCATAGTCTTGTGATGCCGGCATGTTGACAGCGGTCGAAAAACGTTTGTAACAGCGCTTCAAGCTCGGGCCGGGCACGCCGGGAACCGTCGGCATCCCTCACGAAGAAGCCGCGTTCGGCGAATCCCAGCATTTTCGCCTGTTCAAGAACGGCATACTGGACGGGGAGGTGTGCCGTATGAACGTGAAGCAGGTACTCCGGATCGTCGCAGACAGCGGCTTCGGCCCGTGCGAATATTGCCTCATAGCGATCGAGCATGTCCGCCGACAGGTAGCCATCGTCTGACGGGTACGGGTAACCGTAGATCGACAGGTCCTCGCCGGAGCGGGCCAGGGCGTCGTGTTCGGCATCGATATACTCACGCACATAGGGTGCGGCGGCGCCGTAGTACCCGTGGAGGAAATCGTTCATGACCGAGTCGATATCGATGTACGGGTCCCAGAGTAGTTTGGCCAGGAGATACACACGCAACTCGGCGAACTCCCCCTGCAACGATGCCACGCCCTGTTCGAAAACAGAGGTGATGCCGTTTTCGACGAAAAACTGCATGTTGGGCTGAATGGTACGCAGATTCGGGAACGGACTGACGAGGTTGCGGAACTGCACCACATAGTCCCAGAGGAAGATGTTGTGGGTCAGGGCGGCCCAGTCTTTGAGATCACTGACAAAAGACGCGTTGGCGGGGTCCTCGGCGATCGGACGACTCCGATTGCAGTCGATACTGCAGAGCATGATGTTGACATTGGGAGCCGGTTTCAGATGCGCCGGAGCTTGGCGCGAATAGAGATAGGCCAGCGTGGAGATGGTTTTGTCGGGAAACTCATCGGCAACGCGATTTACAAAGGCGAGGATTGATCCGGCGGGGGAACCCTCGGCGCTGTCGAGTGCGCGGCAGCCGGCACAACCGCATGGGACGTAGGTATCGTTCTGGGATACCGACCAGAAGTTGGCGCCAGGGTTTTCCTCAATGCGACGGCGCAACTCGTCAACAACTACGCGAAGTACCTCGGGATTGGAAAGGCACAACTGCGCGTCGGCAACCCGCACACCGTTGTTTTCCGAGTAGTACTCCGGATGATCCGCGAAATACGTCGCGGGCGGCACGAGCGTTTTGAAGGTGTGGACGAACAACCCCCAGTCCTCCAGTCCGTCCAGTTTGTGCCAGGCATTGTATGCGGAGTCACGGATGTCCTGCATGCGAAAGGTGATACGCGGCACCTGGGTGTTATCTATCGGCGGCAGCACGATGGTGGGCGTGTGCGGGATCACCTCGAAAGAGACGCTGTACCGTCGACAACCCAGATACGTTTCGAGAAACGTGTACACGGCATTCTGAATGCCCTGATCGGACTTCGCTGTGAAAACGATATCACTACCTATGGTTCTGATGCGGAAGCCGTCGTCACCCAACGTCGCAGGAGTAATGTCCGGATCAACTGACGAGCCGACTTCAAACACAATACGGTTGCCGGTATGTGAACCCGTATCCTTGATCGGCAGAACAGCCCCGGAGACTCTTTGTATATACTGCCTGAGTGTTTCGCCGGCGGCTGTGATTTGTGGTGAAGTGTCGGTTGGCAGGCAGATGCAGAACTCACTGCTGCAGTTGGCAGTGAGTCGGATTGATGCGGCGGCACACGCATGTTGCGCGAGCAACAGCAGGAGGAAACAACAGACAGGGACAATCTGGCGACAGTGCGAGCGCATTACTTACTCCGGCATGATGCGGAATGCCCAGGCATAGCGGCAGGGCGGGTTCGTCCGCACGGATTCCGGCACATGGATAATACAGCCCTCCGCGGACCTTTCCCAGGTCATTGGCTCGTCAACTCCCAGCATGGAGACAGCGCTTCCCGGTGTGGGGACAAACGATGGGACAGCGATGGTCTGCGGGAGCGTGGCGGCAGAGTCGGCCGGGAGATAGACGGCGTTGATCGCTCCGTCGCGCATCCGGGTGTAACAAACTTCACCGTCTTTGTACGGTGCGACAGCCCGGGTGTTGTAGATGGCGTCGCCGTTTACATCGATCCACTCGCCGAGTTCCTTCAGGCGTTGCAGCGCCACCGGAGAAAGGGTACCGTCGGGGCCGGGGCCGATATTGAGCAGAAGATTCCCGCCTTTACAAACGATATCAACCAGCAGATGAATCAACCGGGAGGTGGGCTTGTACTCGTCATTGTTGACATAGCTCCATGAGGTGGCCATAGTCATGCACGTTTCCCAGACGTAGTCGAGAGCCTGCTCCGGGACTTACTGCTCGGGCGTGCGATAGTTCTGGTAGCGTCCCTCGACTGCACGGTCAACAATGATCAGGCCTGGTTGCAACTCGCGGCTCATGGCTGCGATTGTGGGCATGTCAATATTCTGATCACAGGGATTTTTCCCCCATCGCGGGGAGGTGGGTGTCATAGGCTGCACCCAGCCGCCGTCGAGCCAGAGAATATCAACGGATCCGTAGTCAGTCATGAGCTCTCGGATCTGGTTCTGCGTGAAAGTCGTGAACGCCTGCCATTTCTCCGGGTAGCGGTTGATGTCGTAATTAACGTTTCTGTCGAACGGCGGGAAGTAAGACCACCAGTAGTCGGGACAGTGCCAGTCGGCCTTGGAGAAGTAGGCGCCGATACCAAACCCTTCGTTGCGGAAGGCGGCAAATATCTCCCGCGTGATGTTGGCCTTCGGATTGGTGCTGAACGGACAGGCGGGATCGGTCACTTTGTAGTCCGTTTCCTTTGTGTCAAACATACAGAAGCCGTCATGATGTTTGGTGGTGAACACGACATACCGCATGCCGGCCTCTCCGGCCGCCGCAGCCCAGGCCGCCGGGTCGAACCGGGTGGGATTGAAGGTGCGCTGCAGCTTTTCGTATTCCCTGACGTAGGTGTAATAGTCGTGGGCGTACGGGCCGCGACGTATGGTCCAGTTTTCGTCTTCCGGGCAGATGCTCCAACTCTCCACAATGCCCCACTCACTGTAGATACCCCAGTGCATCAGGAGACCGAATTTCTGATCCTGAAACCACTCGAGTTTGTTGAGAACAAGTGGATCGGTTTCGCGCTCCTGCGACGAATCCGTCCCGGATGAACCATTGATCGGGGCCGACCAGAGTAAGCCGCAGATAACCAGGCCGGCAACTATCCGCTTCAAGGCGGTGGGTGACGTCATTCCCTACTCCTCGTGAAGAGCCGGATGGCACGGCTCGGATTGTGCTGGCAGGTGTTTGTCCCGGCGGCGGTTGTGATCACCGGTGTTGACTGTCGGAAGACAGAGGTATCGCGCGACGGGTAACGTGGGGCAGCCGGGGCAACGGCGGCACAGGTATAGATCGACGAAGAGCCGATGTGGGGGATGTCACCCGGCGCGAACTTCGGGTTCCG
>JAHIVM010000445.1 GCA_018816665.1 Candidatus Zixiibacteriota bacterium | reverse complement strand
GGAGCTGCTGGTGCTCGACGAGCCGACTGCCAACCTGGACCGTCCGAGCGAGGAAGACTTGTTTGCGCTCTTGAAGGAACTCAATGAGCGGCATACGATTGTCCTGGTCTCGCATGATCCTACCTTTGTTTCGGATTTTGTCGAACGGGTGGTGTGTGTTAACAGGACGGTGGCTTTGCATCCGACGGCTGATATGAATCGTGAGTCGACGCGGGATCTGTTCGGCATGTCGGTTCGGATGGTTCGCCACGATCTTCACGGTAACGGGAAGTAACCATGGGTTTTTTTGAGGCCGCGCTCCATCATACGTTTCTATTGAATGCGCTGCTCATGGGCCTTCTGGCCAGCGTGGCATGCGGCGTTGTCGGGACCTACGTGGTAGCCCGTCGCATCACCTACATGGCCGGCAGTATCGCTCACTGTGTGCTGGGAGGCATGGGGATAGCCCGGTATCTGAGTACTGTCTATGGTTGGACATGGCTGCACCCGATACACGGTGCCGCGGTGGCGGCTATAGCCGCGTCGCTGCTGATTGGCTGGGTCAGTCTTCGCAGCCGGGACAAAACCGATACCGTCATAGGTGCCGTGTGGGCGATTGGCATGGCACTGGGAATCGCGTTCATCTCCCAGACTCCGGGATACAATGAAGATCTGATGAGCTACCTGTTTGGCAACATTCTGATGGTCAGCGGCGGACATCTCTGGCTGGTGGCCCTGCTGGATGCCATCGTAGTCGCCGTAAGTATCCTGTTTTACAACAAGTTACTGGCCGTGTGCTTTGATGAAGAGTTCACCCGGATTCGCGGTGTTAACACCAGCTTCTACTATCTTTTGCTGCTGTGTCTGGTCGGTCTGACGGTGGTTATCCTGGTCGAAGTGGTCGGTCTGGTCATGGTCATTGCCCTTCTCACGCTGCCCGTGGCCACGGCGGCGTTTTTCACGCGCAGCCTGTGGCAAACGATGTTACTGGCAACACTCGGGAGCTGCCTGTTTACGGTGGCGGGACTGGCCTTGAGTTATGAGTTCGATTTGCCCGGCGGAGCCACCATTATCCTCCTGTCTGGTATAGCATATCTTGTTACTGCTTCATCGGTTAGGATACGTCGGTAGGCATCTCGGTGGTCACCCCGGGGGACTTCCGGACGTCGTTGGTGTCAACTGTGAACCTGGCCTCGTGGGATGCGGGAATTCTCGACGATTTGTGTCATTATGTTGTCCTGATCAGGGTTTTGGGCGAAGCCCGCGAGCAAAATCGCGGTTGTAGAAGATAGCGGATTTTTCGGCCGACGCAGTGGCTGCGTTGAGATGCGAGACCTTCTGTCTCACAGATCGGGAAGGGCGTAGTGCTGTGCGACCGGAGTTGCCGGGATGACGAGGTTTAGCGGTTGATAACGCAGGTTTTGCCGCTCTTCTGACGGACAAACTTTTCTTGACATAATAGTAGGTCTGTTCTATAATTGAGGAAAGTGGAGCGCCCGTCAACGGGCAGCTACCTGTCACTGGAGTGTGCAGCAGGGTCAGACAACGGCTTCACAAGACCCGTTTCAATCCCGTTAACTTCAGCGTTTTTTGGTTTGAGATTACTTGCTTTATTGAACACACAATACGCGAACAGTCGCTTACGCGACACCAGGGCGATAGACAGCTAGTCTGCGAAACAGGGGACTGCTGGTCTCTGCAATTCGAAGGGAGGTGGATTCACAGACGAGAGTGAGACTTTCACATCGTGAGAGTTGAGACATACTCTGACGATTTCACCGGCATTCGGGGGAAATGGATGCCGGTCCCGTAAGGGGGTTTACAGTAAACTAAGTGCTTAGAAGGAAGCAACAATGGCAAGAAAAACTATCACTTTGCTGGTTCTGGTGTTGGCCGCGTCCCTGATGGTGACTTCGGCCTTTGCCAAAGCAAGCTGGGACAAAAGTGTCCAGGTGAAAAGCTATGATCTGCGCAATGCGACACAGATGCAGCCGGGTGCCCCTATGGATCAGCCGGCCTATCAGTTGAATACAGATGAACTCGGCTCCAAGAGCCGCAGAATCGGTCTTGGTGCCAGCCCGATGGTTGGTCCGGGCCCGGGTGAAGAAGTTGACGCTACCTGGGAAGACCAGTGGAAAACCAACATGGGCGGCCGTACGGTGGAGTTCCGTAATGCCAGTTCGTCCATTGCTGACTTTCACTTCGTGTATGACGAAGCGGCCAGCACGGCTTCCAATCGTGGTCTGGGTTACAACGTCTACGACGCTGTCGCCGGTACCTGGCCGAACCTGAATACCCTTGGTTGCGATATTGGCGGCTCCGAAGCCTTTTTCGGTCGCTGGCCGAACGTCGATGTCCTGCCGGACGGTCGCGCCGTCATCACCGGTATCTACGGTGTGCCGAGTGACATCTCCGCTATCGACCAGGAAGTGTTCACCCAGTCCTCGCAGCACGGCTGTTTCTTTACGCCCGTGAACGGTGACGGTGTTCCGCGCACGCAGTACATCCCGCTGCAGTTCCTGGATACGACATACTGGATGAACGGTAACCAGCTGGAGATCCAGATTGTCGGTTCCGATACCATCCGCCACGTCGTGGGTGACGAGATTTTCGGCGCCGTGATGCCTGACGGTATCTATCGTGGCGCCATGATGTATTTCCGCAAGGTCAATTCCGGTGGTGCCTGGGGCGGTGGTATTCGTCTGGACACCATCCGCTACAACACCTACTCGTTGACTTCCTCGCCGGTGAGTGACAAAGTTGCCATCGTCTATGGTAAGATCAACTCCTACGGTGTGGCCGAGCTGTTTTATGACTCGGACCTGTATTACAAAGAGTCACCCGACGGTGGTTTGACCTGGGGTTCCCGTACCTCCTGTACCAACTACGACCGCAGTGTGCCGTCGGCCACGTTCCAGGGCCACGTGTCCGCGCTGTATACCAGCGATGACAACCTTCACGCTGCGTTTACGGCGTATCCGCTGCCGGCCAACCCGATCTATGAATCGTTTGTTGACGGTGGTGACTTCTGGGACTTCACGGCCGACCTGTACCACTGGGACCGTAACAGTGGCAACGTGCAGAGAATCGCCTGGGGTAACTATGGTCACGATGTCAACATTCCGATCTGCGGTTTTGCCGGTACCTCGGAATGGTACATCAACAACCCGACCATCTCGGAATGTGATGGTAACCTGTACGTGATCTTCAAGCAGGTTCACCGTGACATCATCACGCTTGGTGGCGCCAATGCCACCGGTGCCGCCGCCGTGTTTGCGATTGACAGCCTGGGCGCTGCCCAGGATTGTTTCTCCGGTGTCGGTCCCGTGCGTGGCGAACTCTACGGTGCCAACTATGATATCTTCATGACGGTGTCTTTGGACATGACCGCCCAGTTGTGGGATGAGCCCCGCAACGTTACCGACACCTACACCCCCGACTGTGACTCTCTCGGTTTTGGTGGTGTCTGCGGTAACGAGACCAAACCGAGCATGGCTCGCTACGGTCTTGATGAAGCCGGTCTCGGCCTGACGTTCCCCTCCAACGCGGTGGATCTGACGCCGGCCGAAGACGGTACCTACGGTGGTACCAGCTATCTGCACATGATGTATCTCGATGACCAGTGGCCGGGTGAAGCCTGGTCCGATACGACTGCTGTGCCGTATGAAAACGTCGCCAAGTGGGTTCGCCTGGCGTGCGTTGACCCGGTAACCGCTTCCATCATCTCTGTCGATCGCACCCAGGTTGATTATCCTGAGTACGGTCCGCACGGTGCCGAGACGGTGC
>JAHIVM010000444.1 GCA_018816665.1 Candidatus Zixiibacteriota bacterium | reverse complement strand
GTGACAACAAAACGATGTTTATCAACGTCAAGACCAACTGATCTTCCGGCGGTCCGGTCGGCCTGTGGCCGACCGGTCGCCGTCAGTGAACCACAATTCCCTTCAACAGATTCACGATCGGAAACGTGTAGTCCGTCATCAGACGTTCGATCAGGTAATTGTCGCCGGCCGATACGCGCAGGAAACGAAATCCGGTATGGAAGTAGCTTTCCAACTCGACATCGGTGTCCTCCTCGCACCAGACTCCGGATGCATCCACCAGGATCTGCTTCTCGCCGCCGTAGGCGGTGGGCAGGACCAGGCGCAGTTGATGTACCAGGCCCTCATGGACAATCAACGGGCGGTTGCTGAACAGTCGCAAACCGTCATACGTGAGGTCCACGACGTGCCCCATCGATTCACCGGTACGGCGATCATAGACCTCGACGAATTCACTGATCAATTTGCGGTCGTGTGCTCTTCCAAACGGCATGCAGATCCTCCTTCGCCCGGCCTTGCGGCCTCTGTCAGCCATGGGGGGAGATCACCGAATCGGGTTTCCGCCGAAAGAGTGTGACGATAGTCCAGCCCCCTGGGTTTGCGTCTTGTAGAGTTATCGGCGACTTGCAATCCACCCGAATGCGCTCCGGGAAAAGTTGACGCTTCCTGTCCCCGGGGCCAACGGGGAAGGGTTCTTCTCATGTCTCCGCCGATAGTGCATTCTGTTGCCGATTAGGAAACCGGATGCCTACCTGAGTTAAGAATATGCAAAAGGGGTGCACTGTCGAGCGGCGCTTTCACGGGAGCCGGGGCGCTCTCAAACTGTATAAGGGTCAGTGCCTTGGAGCGGTTCACCTCAGGTCGACATGACTGACTTCTCTACTCCGCGGGTCTTTGTCGAAACGGCATGGCATTTGCGGAAGATTACTGCGATATCGACGTTAACGATTACCGAACAACGTCTTATCGGGAAAGATCGAAAAGGTGGAACCCCGGAGTGAAAGGGTGACGATGATGAACAAAACTTTGCTAACTCTCTTTATGCTACTGGTCCTGGCATCATGGTCAACCGCTCTGGCGCTGGATCCTGCCGATTACACCGGAGTCGTTTCCATCGATTCTGTGGAGGCCCAGCCGAATGAGTCTTTTGGTGTCCCAATCAGACTCGCCAACAGCAACATCGATATATCAGCCGTCACTATTCCGCTGAAGTTTCCCAGTCCCTACTTGACCCTGGATTCGGTGTCCCTTGAGGGGTCACTGTGGAGCTCCGACTTTACCGCTTACGCGGCTATTGATAATGTCGAAAAGACTGCTCGCATCACTGTCCTGCCGGTAGACTACACTTACCCGCTGGCGTCGGTGGCGACCTCCGAGGGGGTGCTCGCCGAGATGTTTTTCACCCTGTCGTCGGAAGCTCAATCCGGCAACATTCGCCTGGATTCGGTATACGCGGACTACCTGGTGAGTGATAGTGTGCACGTTTACACTCGCGTGGATATCGCCGACAACACCGGAATCGGGGTCTTTTTGCCCGAATTCGAGGCGGGGGTGGTAGTGGTGCGGGTACCCACCGGAATCGACGATGACATCGAAGCTTCGCTGCCGACCGAGTTTGAACTGGCGCAGAACTACCCCAACCCGTTCAACCCGACGACGACCATAGAGTTTTCGCTGCCCACCGCGTCCCGGGTCACGGTAAGTGTTTACAATATTCTGGGACAGGAAGTGGCAACGCCGGCGGACGGCCGGTTTGATGCCGGTGTGCACCGGATCGAGTTTGACGGCGCCGAACTGCCCAGCGGCATCTATTTCTACCGGATGACCTGGGAAAATGCCGCCGTAACCAAAAAAATGATCCTTCTCAAATAAACGTTACCGGGTTTGCTGCCGATCTTTAACAGGGACGGTCCGCCAAGGGCCGTCCCTGTTTAAATTTATGGTTTTCTAAGAGGGTTATGACGCAGAGCGTTCAACAGCAGAAGGAAGTACGTATCGGTGAGTACGTTCTGACCCGGAAAATCGGTCAGGGCGGTATTGCCGAGATATTCAAAGCTCGGCAACCGTCGCTCAACCGCGACGTCGCCATCAAGATACTCTCCGCCAGGCTTACCGATGACGCCGATATTCTGCGCCGTTTTGAGCGGGAATCGCTGGTTATCGGACGGCTTAGTCATCCCAATATCGTCCATGTCATTGATAAGGGCAAGGCGGGCAATCGATACTACTTTGTCATGGAGTTTATCGACGGCACCTCGCTTCGCGAGGTTATCGACTCGCCGCGCATCGGCCTGAAGACCAAACTCGAAATGATCACCCAGGTGTGCAAAGCGCTGGACTATGCTCACAAAAACGGCGTCATCCACCGGGACATCAAGCCCGCCAACATTCTGATTGATCGCGAGGGCAACGCCCGGGTAGCTGATTTCGGTATCGCTCAAATAGTAGGTACGCCCGAATCCGAAGTGACTTCTTCCGATGTCGTGATGGGTACGCTGGCGTACATGTCGCCGGAGCAGAAACTCAGTTCCACCAATGTCGATCAAACCACGGATATCTACGCGGTCGGTGTGATGATATATGAGATGCTGACCGGCAAAAAGCCGCTGGGTCGATTCAAGCTGCCGTCAGAGATGGGTGACGGCATCGGCCCTGAGTACGATGAGATTGTGCAGAAGTGTCTCGCCCAGGAGCCGCAGGATCGCTACCAGTCGGCCGTGGTGCTCAAGGATCGGCTGCTGGAGATTATCGGCGGGCAGAGTGTTGCCCAGACCGATGACATGGCTGTTGGCGGAGCGGAGTCATTCCTGGGCAAATGCCGGTTCCTGGACAATATCAAGGAAACCCGGTTCGGCAATACCATCCTGGTCGAGCACCAGGTGAACAAGCGCCTGTTCGTGATAAAAAAACACCGCAAGGGTGAGGATGGCCGCAAGGAAGCCAAACTGTTGTCCTCGCTGAAGCACAAAAACATCATCAACATCCTCGGTTCGGGCGGCGACAGGAAACAGACGGTTATCATTTCGGAATATGCCCAGGGCGGTTCGCTGGCCGAGCGCATGGTGCGCAAGTACGAGTGGCGGAAGGCTATGGAGATAGTCCTTCAGATTGCCGCCGGTATGGATTTCGCGCACAAGAACAACATCGTCCACGGCAACCTGAGACCGTCGAACATTCTCTTCGATGCCGCGGAAGAAGTGAAAATCACGGACTTCGGCATGCCGGTGCATTACGACGCTCCCAATAAGAAAAACTGGTACAGTCCTCCCGAACGGAAGCAGTCGCGGCAGGGGGATGTCTATGCAGTCGGTGTGATTCTTCACCAGATGCTCACCGGCCGCAACCCGACCTACGACACCGGCGGTACGCTTCGGCTCGACGACATCTCTCGTAGTTTGCCCCAGGACGTTGAGTCCATGCTGGGGCGACTGCTGTCTATCCGGGTGGCTCACCGCTACAAATCATTCAGCGAGTTGCTGCTGGACTGGGACGATTTCGAGACCCGCCAGCAAGAGCAGGTGAAACGTCGCGAAGTCAAAATCGAGCAGCCGGTGGCGTCCAGCAGGCCGGTGCCGGTCGGAATAATCCTTGCCGGAGCGGCCGGTGTGCTGGGTCTCATAGCCGCGATCCTCTATTTTGCCGGCGTTTTCAACTAATCAGACTCCGCTCATTTATCCCTGTCTGTCGTGGCTGACAATACCGTTCGCACGTCTGTCCGCCAGCGCACACCTGATGAGACAATGCTTCGCATCAGTAACCTCTTGATTGCCTTCTGGTTGGTTGGCTATTCGGTAGTCTCGGTGTGCCTGGTGCAACATGGGTAGTCAGATATAGTATTCCAAGATATCCGCAGCGAATTGGTGAAGTGAAGACGGCGGGCGGAGCCAGACAATTTGATTGACAACTCGTTGTCGGACAATTATCTTGTATCGACAACTTGGCGGACAACGGGATTATCTTCTAGCTGCTATCCATCCGGAGGCGGCTCTCTCACTCATCAGTATCCCGTCAGGTCAGGTATAAAGGACCAATTTGTCCTGCTTTTAAACAGGGTGCATGTCAATCCGGCGGCGAGGGGTGTCCCGGGTTGTTGGCGAAAGCCAGGAGGATGTACAGCTGATCGCTATCTCCTGTTTCCGGCTGCGAGATGTGGCGGGCGGGTCTGCCAATGACTCTGTCTGTTCGTTGCAACGGCACCGGCAAGTACTTACGTCGACTTTGATTCACGAAATCATACAGAACGAACCGAAAGTCCAACAGGTGGCAAAGGACGATAGTCTCACTTTTCACGGTGTGTCCGTGGAAAGCTGGAAGGAGGTGTAGTTTACGGATTGAGTAACGAGCGTGGACGGTACAGTGATTTTTCCGTCCATGCAGAGGGTAGGTTGGTTGTAACTAGAGTCTGCAATTGCGAACACTTTTTTAGAGGCACCGAAAGGAATAAGGCATGATTAGGAAGCTATCCTTTCTGTTGGTTGCCGCTCTTTTGCTGGTAGCACTGGGAACCTCACAGGCAAGTGCGAAAGCCAAATTCGACAACCGGACGATTTCCGACAGAGTCAAATTGTTTAACACCAACATGCAGGACCGGCCGCTGATCGAAACGCAGCGCCTGAGTCTGCAGGACGCGATTGACATGAGCCGTCCGTCGGCCACTCGCGTGTCCCTGGGTACCGCGTCACCGGAAGATGTTTCTCCGGGCGATGCCGTTGACAACACCTGGGACGATTGGTTCTACTACAACCCGATGGTCGAGGAAGTTGGCCAGCGGGGAACATCCGACGTTCATTTCACTTACGTCAACCAGGACAACCAGAACGATATCCGTCGTATGGGCTACAATGTCTACGATCCGAACTCGGGCTGGCCGCATCTGGCGGGTGGCGGTTGTGAAGTACAGGCCACAGGTGAAGTTGGCCGTGAGCCGAACCTGGCCATTCAGTCCACCGGTACCGTCATCATCTGCGGATGGGACGAAGCCAGTGGTGAGACCGATCTGCACGCCTTTTATCAGCCGAGCCAGCACAGCTGCTTTTTCGGTACCGGCACGCAGATCCCGCCGGCCTCCTATCAGCTACCGGGCATGATCGACGAAACGAGCACCCTCGTCGTTCCGTGTGTAGCGGTACAGGAAAACGGCGGCATTACGTACACGCACGTCGTTGCCGTTGAAGACGGTGATGCGGCCACGACCCAGCTGTACTGGGCTGGTGACAATGCCAACGCGCTGATTTATGCCCGCAAAGAGGGTACGGCGTCGGCCGGCACCTGGAGCGACCTGGTAGTCATCGATACGTCCGGTTACTGGGCGCCGATGGTTACGGCGTCGCATGTCTCGGGCAACGTGGCGGTGACTTACACCAAGCCGAGTGCCCAGGCAATTGCCGAACACAATACGTTCAGTGAAGCCGATGTGTACTATCGTGAAAACACGAACTACGGCGCGATCGATGCCTGGCTCGACCCGGTCGATATCACGCATTATGACCGCACCGTGGCGTCCTATACCGCCTGGCTCGAGGCCGGTGGTTTTTATGACAACGATGACAACTTCCATATGATCTGGAATGCCTCCCCGGTTCCGGCCGACCCGTATAACACTAACTACAGCGGCTGGGGTACGGAATGGGGTTCAAGCATTTTCCATTGGCGTCGTATGGCTGCCTCCGGTGACACGGCCACGGCCCGCGTGCACAACGCGGAATGGCCGGGCAGCGGTCAGGCCACCTGCGGCTTTGCCGGTTTCAACATGAAGACCTGTGGTTTCATCACCATGGGTGAATGCGCCGGTCGTTTGTATGTTGTGTTTGTGATGGCCAGCGACATGCTTGCCGATCCGCCGATGCTCAACGACTGCGGCAGTGACCAGTCCGATGGTTTCTATGCCGGTCTCGGTGAACTGTACATGTGCGTGTCTTCCGATCTCGGCGGCGATGCCTGGGATCGTTACCGGAACATCACCCACACGTACTCCTCGGCCATCACCGGCGATGCCGGTTGTGACTCCGCCGGTTTCGGCGGCGTGTGTAACCACGACACCAAACCGTCGCTCGCCCGCAGCGGTATCGATCGTCAGACCGGTACGCTCGCCTGGCCGAACGTCGGCGGTCCCCTGTCATCCTTCTGGGATCCGAATGACTGGGACGATCCGTCAGCTACCGCCATTGCCGGTACCTGGACGAACGACTCAATCATTCACCTGAGCTATCTCAACGATCACTGGGCCGGTATCTCCAAAAACGATCAGGGCCAGTGGACCGAAAACCAGATACGCTATATCCAGCTCGCCTGTGTTGATCCGGTTGTGGCTCCGTTCATTCGCGTCTCACCGGTTTCGGTTGACTACCCGACCCACGGTGCGAACGGCGTGCAGACCGATATCACGATCACGGTGTACAACGACGGTAACACCGAGTTGAACGTTGATGTCATCGGCATCGACAAAACAACCGATCCGGGCGCTGACTGGCTGGGCGTTTCCGCTACCAGCATCAGCAACATCCCGTACAGTGATTTTGCGACCTTTGACATTCAGTTGAACAAGGGCGGTGTGATCGACAACGGCCCGACCGGTCTGCAATTCCTCGACGGTGTTGTGTACCTCAAGCCGGCGGCCGCGCCGGCGGCCAATGTTGATTCGCTGGCCATTCCGATTCACTTCCTCGTCGCCGATACGCTGGCCGACCTGGCCTGGGATACCGTCACCACCATCGCCAACTTCGGCGGTGCGAAGGCTGCCGGTGACCATGTGGGGCTGGTTGTTTCCAATATCGGTCACTTCGGTCGCTCCGGTGTCGGCCATGTCAACATGGACTTCACGATCGAAGGCGGAGACTGCGATGTTTCCGGCAACGCCGATGCGTATGTGTACGACGGTTCCTTCTTTGCGGCGCAGCAGGTGGGTACGCAGCACAACCTGACCACCTCCATGTACTCCGCCGACTTCTCGACCAAGCTGGCCTGGAAGCCGCTGGTAGGCGATGTCTCCACCGAAATGTCCAGTGGTGCCAACGCTACCTTTGATTCGGTGTACACCGGCCGCTTTGCCAACTGGGATACCTCACTCGTTGCCGAGCAGACCTACTACGCTCCGCGCAATGCAACCGGTACCCCGAGCTTCGTGGTCGTCAAGACGACCGTATGGCCCGAGAAGGGCGCGATGGACGGTGTCACGCTCGGTCATTCGATTGACTGGGATGTTCCGGCCGACAACGGTTCCGATAACGTAGCCGGTATCTCAACCTCGGGCAACTTCCTGTACCTGCAGGGAACCGACACGCTGACCATGCCCGACCAGGGTTGCTCGGATGAAGCCAGCCGCTTTGCGGCCGATGTCTTCCTGGGCTGGCACACCAACGGCGAAGTTAATGCCGATGAATGCGCCAACAACGACGTGTTTTACGGTACCTTCTCCGATTCCTTCCACGGCTGGTACGACAATGCATCCCTTGACAGCGTAGACAACTACAAAGTCATCTGGGACAGCCTTGCTGCGAACCCGGGCTTTGAGGCCGGTTCCGGGCCGTACGATCAGGCCACGTTCATGACGTACCTTAACGGCCAGTCCCTGGGCGCCAACGATACGCTGACCTTCTACACGGCCCTCGTGACCATCAAAGAAGGTTCGCTCAGTGATCTGGAGACGCTGGTCTCTGAGGTCCGCACCTGGACCACTGTCGACCTTCGCGGTTGCAGTGCCGGATGCTGCGTTGGTACGCGCGGTAATGTCCAACTTGAACCGAACTGCAACCCCGCCGACCAGGGTGTTGACGTGGGCGATCTAACCAACCTGATCGACCACCTGTTCATCAACTTTACCCCGATCTGCTGTCAGGACGAAGCGGATATCTCGCCGGCCATCACCGGGAATCCTCCCGATGGTTCGGTTGACGTGGGTGACTTGACCGCGATGATCGATCACCTGTTCATCAACTTCCCGGCGCTGCCTGCGTGCCAGTAACGCGGCTCAGGCTCCGGTAGTCACAACAGGTGTTGTGAACATAGACGGCCGTTCCCTCCGGGGAGCGGCCGTTTTGTTGTTGGGTATTCTCGCCAATCTTGTCAGGTAGTCTCTAATTTCCGAATTCAAAACAGGGATACGGAAAGTCAGCGAACAGGATAAACAGGTGGTCGATCATCGCAGAAACATCGCCCACATCCACCGAACCGCTACAGTCGCAATCGGCGAGCAAAGGATCGGGGAAGGGCGGTTCAAAGGTGTTAAACAGGTAGTCGATTATGGTGGTGAGATCGCCCACATCAATGACGTCGTTGTTGTCGGCATCCCCCCGCGAGATAGACAGCAGCGCCCGGAAAGCATCTACTCGCCCATAGCCGTAATTGAAATCGCGCTCCATGGTTGTGTCTTCCCACAGACGCACCGCCGTGTGTTTCAGTATTTCGTAGATAACCTGAGAGGAAAGCGTGGAGTCCCGGGCCAGGAGTAGACTGGCCGCTCCCGACACCACAGGACAGGCGGCCGACGTTCCCCCGAAATGGCAATTAATGTTATCGTCGTTTATCCCTTCCAACAACGTGCAGTCCCATATAATGGGGTCTTTATGACTGCCGATATAGTTGGGGTTCTCGCCGGCCGCAAAGCGTTGGTCCAGGGTCCAGACGTCATCTGTCAGATGCTTGCCGCTGGGTGCCATCAGGTCAAGATGCTCGCCATATTGGCTGTAGTCGAATGCAGTGTCGGCAAGTGTGAGAGCACCCACAGCCAGCGAGTACGAAAGGCTTGCCGGATACGAAACCCAGGGGTGAGACCAGTTGCCCGAGGAGAAAACGACCGGGCAGCCCATGCCCCCTCGACCGTACATGAAGGCATTGTAGATAGCCGCAGTGATCTCCTCGGTGCCATACACCGTTGAGTCCTCCCATCCCCAACTGTTGGACAGCACATCAGCGCCGTTCAGGTAAGCCCAGCTAATTGCGTCGGCGAGTAGCGAATAGGTCAATGTGCTGGACGTATCTGTGTCCGCAAAGATCTTGACCGGGAGCACCTTGACCGCCGGATTCATTGACATGACACCCGTGTGAAAGTCCGTACTGTCGTTTGGATCGGTGGAATGGGATGCCGCGACAATGCCTGCGCACCCCATCCCATGTCCCTCCTCGTAGCCGGGACTTGGATCGTCATCGGTAAGGTGGCTTGTGTCACCCGTGTTGAAATCACGCCCTGGCAGGATGCGATCGAGAGGGAGATCCCAGTGCTCAGTGATACCGTCATCTATGACGGCGACCACCACCGTATCGGATAGCCCGGCAAAGTCCCAGACCGAGGCTTCCCCGAGGGTACCCACAACCCTTAGAATGTGATCCTGTTTTGAATGATAGTAATCATACACGTCGTACGCGCATTAGACTATCCGGCAGCAGAAATCCGGGTGTGACCAGCGAGTTTCGGTCGAGGTGTAGAGAGAATTGGCCAGGTCAAGCAGTCCGTAGCCGGAGGAGTCGGTGTTACGGAGAACATAGACGTTTTCCATGCCCAGCAGAGTACGATCGACGGCAATGTTGTGGGCATCGGCAAAGGCTTCCACCTCACCCGGAGTCATGCTGCTGTCAAAGGCGACCGTCAACGCGTCGCCCAGAATCATGGCTGAATCAGACATGTTCAGATAGTACGGTTCGGCCAGGTAGACGTCATTGCGAGAGCGCAACGTTACCAGTAGATCGTCGTAGTCTGAACTGTCAGTCACTGCGCATACTACGAATCCGCCCTGTTTCCGCACTTCAAAGACCGTGTCGATGAGCTCCGGAATAGCCGCGATAACATCGCTCATCTGCGGCGAGGGCATCCTGTGATCCAACTTGACGAGAACGCGCGTGGAGTCGATTTTGAGCGGAACCTGACCCGACGGACCCCAGTAGTAGGGTTGGTCGGTGGCACCGACGCTTCCGGCCAATGCCATCATGATTGTGAGCGTGAGAACGATTCTCATTCTAAGCCCCTCCATTTGTTAGAGTTTAGGGAATAGTCTGACAACTCAAATAATACTCAGCACAGGGCGGGCACACGCATGTGTCCAGACTGTCAGCGTGCAAATCATAGATCATCATACCGATACCATAGTTGAAGTTATCTCCGATCAGGAAACGACCGTCCGGGGTGACCGCCAGGATTCCGCATCTGAAGTACACCGGGTGCCCATCGCAGTCGCTGGCAATACTGACGGAATCCACGGTTTGACTGGCGATGTTGTACGCCGCAAACGCATAGGGTGACGGCGTTCCCGCCAGTAGAGTACCCGGACTTGTAGAAAACATTCTATCAGAATCGACCGAAGGAAGCAGAGTACCCTTCCCTGGCGACAACCAATCATAGAAGATGATGGAGTCAATAGCCACATCGTAGACATCAAAGCGCGACTCATCCCAACTGACATTGCGGTACAGGAACCAGAGGGATTCGTCCCGGGAGGGCCGCATCATTGAAATCGCATAGCTGCCGGGGACATATGTACGTGTGACTGCGAAGTCGTTGGCCAGATCAACTTTGTAGATGAGTTGGCCCAGATCGGAACCACCATCGGCGTAGAAGCGATTGCCATCTTGACTGAAGGCACCGTTCGTCACGCCGTCCGTATCATTGTGAACAACCGAGTAATCAGAGGTGCGCAGAATGTAGAGGTCGCCGGTTTGAAGTGCGATGTGGCGCCCGTCCGGAGAGACTGCAACCGGCCACAGGCTGGGATAGGGTAGCTCTGTGACGGTCAGCAGGGTTGTCGTGCTCACCACTACTACGCTCTGCGGCATACGAATGTACAGCAGGGATCCATCGGCGGATACGTCGAGATCCCTCGGTTCTTCCAGGTCCAGTCTGAAAGTATCCAAAAGGCGGGATTGCACCCGGTACACGCCGTACAGATCGTCTATGCCGCCCCAGAAATACACCGGATAGTCATCGGGTCGATGAGCCATTGGGAAATCGACACTGTCAAACGCCCGATGGTCATGATCGGTAGTGAAGTTACGCATCTCCGTGAGGTAGCCACGGCGCCTGCCGTACACCGTCAGGGCCACCGTGCTGGTCTCGGGCACCAGTGACGTTATGCAGTAATAGCCCATTGAGTCAGGCGCTACTCCCGGCCCCAGGGTGTCATTCAGATGAACCGTCACCCCGGACAACGGTAGTTGCTTGATCGAATCCAGCACCCGGCCGGTGACAACTATCGTGTCTGCCAACAGGGGATCCGGCCACAGCCGGAAGTCCACACCGCTTATCACCCGTTGGGTCCGGCCCGCCGCTACCGTCCGGCTCTCACTCCGGTACCCATCGCGCCGGCAGTACACCGTCACCGGGCGGACCTCATGCCCCCGTACCGAAACGACCGCCGAGTAGATGCCCAGAGCATCCGATGTCGCCGTCACAACCGATGTATCATCGAGTGACACCAATGCCCCAGTCACCGGGTGCCCGCGCAGGGTATCCAGAACCATGCCGGTGATAGTGACCTGGGTGATGCCTGATTCGGTGCCGTGGTCGTCGCAGGCGGTTGCCAGCAGGATCATGCCTGCCAGTATCAGTACCAGCGCCAGCCGGACAGTCGGGTGCATTCGCATAGTCTGCCTTTCATCTATCGTGATTCATCTATGTCGCACGGGTGTGGCCCAAGCGGGGAAGCGGCCGAATCGACGGTAAGAGATTGGACGCCCCCGCCCTCGACGGCTACGGCTGTAGCCCGTCTACAAACATAAACGCAAACCCGGACTATTTTGTCAATGCCGAAGTGACGAGATTGTGATGGTCAGCGCGAAAGAGCGTCGGGACGTGACGTACCGCGTGCTCCCTGAGTGATGGAAAGTGGAGAACGGCAGCGTGCGAAGGCTACGTCTCAGCCGTCTATGGAGTGCAGCCTGTGTTAGTGACCAATCAGCTCGATGACCGGATAACGTACCGTGTACTCCCGCCATCAAGCTGGCGGGTCATTAAGGATCGAGTCGGCTCTTCTGGGTCCCGGATTCAGGATAAGCACAGTCAAGAGGACTTGATTGTGGCACCCGGCGCCTGCATTTGTGTGCGGGCATAGCGAGAAGGGGGGGCGGTTGTGACTCTGAGACCACAAGCGTTCTACTTCTTCAGGTCGAAAGACTCGTCGTCGTTGGGATAGCTGCCGTCGCGGACGTCCCTGATGAACCGCGCGGCGGCGTCGCTGATGATCGGCGGCAGGTCGGCGTACTCGCGCAGGAATTTCGGTTTGAACCCGGGGTCGCGCAGTCCCAGAATGTCATTGATCACCAGCACCTGACCGTCGCAGCCCGGACCGGCGCCAATGCCAATCGTGGCGCAGGTTGAGAGTGCTTCGCTGATCTCAGCAGCGATAGACTTCTCCACCAACTCCAGTACCATCGAAAAACACCCCGCCTCCTGCAGGGCCAACGCCGATTCCATGAGCAGCGCCCGGGAACGTTCATGCCGTCCCTGCACTTTCGGTCCGCCAAAGCGATGGATCGACTGCGGCGTGAGACCGATGTGCCCCATGACGGGAATACCGCATTCCACCAGACGTTTGATAGTCGGGACCATTTCAATACCGCCCTCAAGCTTGACCGCTTCGGCGCCGGCCTCTTTGAGGAACCGTCCGGCATTCGTGATGGCCACTTCCAGCGAGGGCTGGTATGACAGAAAAGGCATATCCGCTACGACCATAGCCCGTTTGCTGCCCCGTGCCACGGCGGCGGTGTGAGCCAGCATGATTTCCATAGTGATCGGCAGGGTGGAATCATGACCGTGAATGACATTGCTGGCGGAATCACCCACCAGGAGAATATCAATACCGGCGGAGTCGAGCAGCCCGGCCACGAAGTAGTCATAGGCCGTCAGGACCGCAATCTTCTCGCCTTTGGATTTCATGGTGGCGATGGTTTGAACGGTAACCCGGTTTTTCTGGGTAATTCGGGACATGGGGAAACCTAACCGGCCAGGTTGGCCGCGGGTACGTAGTATTTTTTTCCGGCGATGGGTTTGGTGATCTGCTCGATCAGGTCTTCGAAATGCTCGGGATTGTTGGCGAAATCTATCTCATCCGTGCGCACGACCAGCAGCGGTGTGTCCGAGTAATGGAAGAAGTAATAATTGTACGCGTTGTTGAGCATTTCCAGGTACTCGAGATCAATTGATTTCTCAAACGAGTAATTGCGTTTGTGGATGCGCTGCATCAGGACCGAGGTCGAGGCCTGCAGATAAATCGCCAGGTCGGGCTTTGGGATTTCGGCGGACAGGGCCGGGGCGATTTTGTTGTATAGAGCCAGTTCCCGCTCGGAGAGGTTGATCGACGCAAAAATCGAGTCCTTGGCAAACAGATAGTCGGCCACGATACGCTGAGCAAACAGATCCCGCGTGAGCAACTGCTGTTGTTGCTGGAACCGGGAGATCAGGAAGTTTAGCTGGCAGGCGAAGGCGTGGCGCTTTCGGTTTTTGTAAAAATCAACGAGAAACGGATTCTCAAACACTTCCTCGTTGAGAATCTCGGCGCCGATTCGTTCGGCCAGCATGCCGGCAAAGGTCGTTTTGCCAACCCCGATGACCCCTTCGACCGCGATGTAATTGAACTCAGACGTTTCGGGCAACATGATCCTTATACACAATCACTTCTGCCGCCTCGGCGGTCGACAGGTATTTGGCAATCGGCTTGTTTGTCACCGGATGTACCAGGTTGGCATCGAGCTGCAACAGCGGTACCAGCGCAAAGGCTCGCCGGAGCAATTTCCGATGCGGTATTGTCAGTTGTTTGGAGTCCAGCACCTGTTCGCCGAACAGGAGGATATCCAGGTCCATCGTCCGGGGGAGACATCTGCCCTTGCCGGTTCGTCCCAGCTCGTATTCAATCTGTTCCAGGGCGTGCAGGAGTTCCCGGGGCGCGTATTGATAGTCGGCCTTCACCACCTGGTTGAGAAATCCGGGGGCGTCGGGCGGCATGTCTACCGGCTCGGTGACATACACCGCCGAGGTGGCGATGATTTCCAGTCCCTCGATCGACTGCATCCGGTCCAGGGCCGCGGCAAGAAATCCTTCACGGTCGCCAAGGTTCGAGCCCAACAAAATGTATGTCGTCTCAGCCATTGGTACTCCTTACTCCTGCGGCTGGTTGTCCTCGTCGGTGATCTTGGCCACATCGCCCTGGTGGCGGGTGACCTCGACCTCGATATGTTTGACCTGGCCGCTGACGGGCGGCATCATCTTCCGGACTTTCAAAGTTACCCGAAAGATAGGAAACCTGTCAAGCAGTAAGGCGGCTAGTTCGCCGGCCAGCCGTTCCAGCAGGGCATAGGCCTTTCCCTCGACAACTTCCCGAATCGTGGCGTACACGGCGCCATAGTCTATAGTATCGGCAAGTCGGTCGGAATGTCCCGCCCGGGCGAGATCGGCCTCAATTTCACAATCCACTTCAAACGCGCGCCCGGTCTCTTTTTCGGCGGCGGAAACGCCGTGGTAGCCGTAAAACGACATCCCTACGAGGCGAATTACATCGGTCATTTCCTTGTGTCTCCTCGCACCAGCCGTCGCTTGCTCAACCGTTCAGTCGCCTGCTGAAACTTCTCCGGACCGGCGCAGAGGCAAAGTCTCACAAATCCCTCGCCGGTTTCGCCAAAACTGGCACCGGGGATGATCAACGTACGATGCCGTCGGAACAGCTGCCGGGCCATCCGGACCGAAAGTCCGCGCCGGGCAATTCCGGCCCACGCAAAAGGCGTAGTCGGGTAACCGTTAAGCTCAAGATCCGCCTTATCAAGGAATGTCGATGCCGCTGCCCGGGTCCGATTGATCTGGTCGCGCACTTTTTTCAGATCGGCGTTCGGGAATTGTCGTACCGCCCGGGACGCCATGTCTACGAAATACTTCGGGATTGCGGAAGGCAGCAAGCGGGAGGCCTGTTCTATACCGCTGATGACATCGCGACTGCCCACGGCAAAACCAAACGGCAACCGGGGCAGACCAAACGAGTACGAAAACGAATGCAGTTCAATCCCGACTCGTTTGCCTCCGCGCACCGCCATCAGCGACACCGGTTTGCGACTGGCGACCGAGGCATAAGCGGCATCGTTGACCAGCATGATGTTCTCGCGACCGGCCAGCCAGATTAACTCCGCAAACGACTTCTCATCGAACTCCGCCCCGGTGGGATTGTGGGGCGAATTGAGAAACAACAGTCGGGCCACGCCGCCCAGGCGGGAGCTGAGACGGTCAAACAGCGGCATCCAGGAGTTTTTGGCCGAGATCTCATAACCGATAGGTTCGGCGTTGCTGGCGGTTACGGCCGAACGATAGAGCGGAATCCCGAGACCGGGGACAAAAGCGACATCGCCGCGATCGAGAAAGGCCAGCGACAGCAAAAACACCAGCGATGATATCCCGCCGCCGATGAAAATCTCTTTTTCCGGAGAGATTCGTGTCTGATGGTAGTTCTGAAACCAGTCGGTAACCAGGTTTTTCAGTTCCGCGATTTCTGCCGACGAAGCCGGCATGGCCGACTCCGGCGTGATATTGTGGTCGGACGTGCAGGGCAAAGGCCAGGTGAAACGGGCCAGATCGAGCAGGTCGGCGCGGCGAAGAAATGTCCGGTCCTCCGATGACCCCGCGAACGTAAGGAGATCCGGGGGCATCTGGTAGAGACGATTGGCCCTGTCGATCAATACTTTCTTAATCATAGTGACCTCTCGATTCACTGATCCTCTTGCTCATACATCGACCGCAGCGTGGTCAGCCGAGCCATGTCATCGGGCGGAATCTGTTCCGGGACTCCCAGTCCACGGGCCAGGAGAATGATCCGGGCGTAATGTTCCACGGTCTCCATACGATGATACGCCTCCTCCAGAGTCCGGCCAACTGTCAGCACGCCGTGATTGCGAAGCAGAAACGCGTTGTGTCCTTTAAGGTATGGCGCGAGAGAGGCGCCTACCGCCGGCGTGCCGGGAGGCGCGTATTCGGTAAGCGGGATATCGCCCACAAATACGACTACCTCGGGCAGGACGCCGGAGGGAAGGGCCTGACCGGTGATCGCAAACGCCGTGGCATGCGGAGGGTGGGCGTGGACGCAGGCGCCTATGTCCGGGCGGGCCCGGTAAACGGACAGGTGCATATCGCATTCCGACGAGGGTGGTGAGGCTCCTATCGGTGACTGACCGTTCAGACTCACCTCGACTAGGTCATCGGGGCGCAGGTAGCCCTTGGGGCGCCCCGACGCAGTGATCAAAACACCGTCGTCCGCAACCCTGACGGAGAGGTTGCCGTCGGTACCGGCCACGAGGCCGCGCTCGGCCAGACGGCGACCGATCTCGATAATAGCCCTGGTATCATTGCCGGCGAGAGACATAGTTGCAGGCAAGGTAGCCGACCGGTCGAATTTAGTCAACAGCAGGGTGTTGATTTGGAAGGAACTGCCGATAAAATGATGATGCTAAATGCGGGGGCAAAACAGCCTTAGTCACCGCCGGTCAAGGGGGCTCCATCCGGTCACATTTTTGTCAATCTGCCGACTCGCCGATTCGACCGCGACATCCGGGCTACGAGCGTGTCTGACCGGTATCTATCGGACAACCCCGGAGAATTGACGGCCGGGGCCAAAAAAAGTTGTATCTCCGGTGAATTCAGCGCGTTTAATAGGGTAGAAGATGGTGACGCACGTAATCGTCCTCAAATATAGCTTGACGTCAAATATGCGGGGCAGTATCATAACAGGCTCAGCCGGTTGGAGGAATATTGAACGATTCTGATGTTTTCTCCGGTGGCAGGCAGCGTAGCGGGGCCAGGCTGACCACCATCGGTAGTTTGGCCGTTATTCTTACGCTTGTTGCAATCCTGGTAGCCTCCAATCTGGATTTGACTACCAGGTCGATCGCCGAGGTTCCTACTAATATAGCGCAAACCGGGCTTTTTCCCGTGGTGGACCGCAACGGGAGCCTCGAATCGCCGTTTGTATCAGTGGTTGAACGAGCGGCCTCCGGTGTCGTAAACATTTCCGCGCGTATTCGCGATACGGGGCGTCCTTGGTGGTATTACGGAAATCAGTACTCAACCTCTCTCGGCTCCGGCTTCTTTTTTCGGGAAGACGGATACATTGTGACTAACAACCATGTGGTCGCCGATGCGGTCGACATGACAGTGCGCACGTCGACCGGCTACGAGTACGAGGCTCGCCTCGTGGGAGCCGATCCCCAGACCGATCTGGCGGTGATTAAAGTCGAGCCGGAGGAAGAGATCACGGTAATCCCGTTCGGTAATTCGGAAGAGATCAAAGTCGGCGACTGGGCCATCGCAATCGGCAATCCGTTCCCCCAGCAGGGATTGGACCGGACTGTTACGGTTGGGGTGGTATCGGCCAAGGGACGGCACAATTTGCGCTTTGGTTCCGATACGCCGGAATATCAGGATTATATTCAGACCGATGCCTCGATCAATCCCGGAAACTCGGGCGGCCCGCTGCTGACGCTTAAGGGTGAAGCGATGGGTGTCAACGCAGCTATTTCCAGCCCCACCGGAACCTCGGTCGGGATCGGCTTTGCTATCCCCATCAACCTGGCCCGGGCCGTGGTGACGGATTTGATTGCCGACGGCAAGGCCAGTCGCGGCTGGCTGGGGGTCTGGCTTTCGGATGTTACCGAGCGCGACGCCAAGGAACACGGTTTGAAGGCCGTTCGGGGTGTCATGATTGACTCGGTCTTCCAGGGGTCGCCGGCCGAACGGGCGGGCATCAAAAGCGGTGACATTATTGTAGATTTTAACAGACAGGAAGTGACAAGCGCCGGCCAGTTCTCGGTGCTGGTGTCGACAGTCCATGAAGGACATATCGTGCCGGTTCGGGTGAACCGGGACGGCGAATTGCTGGATTTGCCGACCATGGTGGCCGACCGCGAGACTTTCCTGGCGGCTATGGACGAGCGGCAGGATGAGGCCGCCGGCAAGGCAGCCCAGTGGCTGGGCATGGAATTGATCGATTACACGACCGAAGTTGCCGCTCAGATAGGTGCCGAGCACGTCACGGGTGTATATGTCGCCCGCGTGTATGCCGGTACTCCGGCGTACCGGGCCTCGATAGCCGAGGGAACAATCATTAGGAAAATCGACAATCAGGATGTTGCGTCGGTCATGGATGTCCATCGTCTGGCGACGGAAATAGGGCGGAACAAATCGCGCATTCCCATGATTGTATTAGAGCCGGACGGCATGATTGCACGCAAGGTGATTCGACCCTGATTCAGCGAACAGTTCAGGCCTTCGGGGGCGAAGGTTTGTATATACATAGGTGGGTGAAGAACAATGAAGAAGGAGCAAGTCGACACACGTGGCTAAGCAGTCCTTAAAGTATCGTGACGAGGACAGGTCACTGGATCTGTATCTTCGCGAGATAGGGGAGACCCCCCTCATCGACGCTGAAGAGGAGATACGCCTGGCGCGCAAAATAAAGCAGGGTGATAAACGTTCCCTGGAAAAACTAACTCGCGCCAATTTGCGTTTTGTCGTCTCAGTTGCCAAGCAGTATCAGAATCAGGGTTTGTCCCTGGCCGATCTTATTAACGAGGGCAATATCGGCCTCATTAAAGCGGCCAAGCGATTTGACGAAACCCGTGGTTTCAAGTTTATCAGTTACGCCGTCTGGTGGATTCGCCAGGCGATTCTTCAGGCCCTGGCCGAACAGAGTCGTATCGTGCGTCTTCCGCTCAATCGGGTGGGCACGCTGCACAAAATCGGAAAGATATCCAGCCGCCTCGAACAGGGGCTCGGCCGGGTACCGTCCCCGGAAGAAATCGCCAAGGAACTCGAACTGTCCGAGGGCGAAGTCGCCGATACGCTGAAAATTTCGAACTCACATTTGTCGCTTGATGCGCCGTTCTCGGTATCCGAGGACAACTCGCTGATCGACATTCTCGAGGACGAATTTCAACCGTCGCCGGACGAATCGTTGTTGAACAGTTCATTGCGGGCGGAGATCGAGAAAGCACTGGATACGCTGACCCCTCGTGAAGCCGAGGTGATCAATCTGTACTTCGGGTTGAATCACGAAAAGGCACTTACGCTGGAGGAAATCGGCGCCCGGTTCTCACTGACTCGCGAACGCGTCCGGCAGATCAAGGAGAAAGCGATTCGTCGCCTCCGTCATGCCTCGCGCAGCCGTTCCCTGCGGGCGTACTTGAGCTAGACTCAACTTACAGTTTATTGAAGGCCGTTTCCCGGATTCCGGGGGGCGGTTTTTTTATTGGGAGGCAAGGGGTTGGCCGGAGGCACGGATGATTGACCGGGTTGTCGGGTTGATTGTTTCGGCGGTCAGCAGGATACTTTCGAAAAGTGTAAATTCCTGTTGCCAAGTGGTGATAAACGATTATCTTAGGTGCTCGGAAGCAATGCCGAAGTGGTGAAATTGGTAGACGCGCTGCATTCAGGGTGCAGTTCTCGCAAGGGAGTGGGGGTTCGAATCCCCCCTTCGGCATGATTATCTAAGTTATTGATTATCAGCTAGTTACGATACTGCTCGACCTCGCGTTACGACATATTCTGGTCGCAGAGTATCCAATTCCATCAACTATCGAACATTTCGTTAGTGTAGCTACGCTAACGAGGATAAGGGTGTCGCCATTGCGTGACGTACAGTCAAACGAGGGCGAAACACCCGTTTCTTCTTGGGTTCCGAGATTGAGTTCCGCGTGTTCACCAGCAACAGCCGGCTCAGTAGTCCTTTGAAACTTTAGCGACCTTTTCTGGCGCGGGGACGTGGCGCGTTTGACACACGTTGCGGTTACGAGTATACTGTGTCTTTCCAACCGCGAGTCGAGTCAACAAACTTCTGGATTGCAGACTTGAAGTCTCGCGCGAGTTGCTGTAATCTGTTTGGCTATGGGTTTGGAGATAGAGATCATGACCGAGAGGCATCGCCCCATGCGACCCCTAGTTCTCTCTCTAGTTCTGATATGTATCGCAGTTCAATCGAGTTGGGCGACAATCGATCCGGACGATCCGTTCGGCCTTCATCGATCCAAATCGGATCAATCTGACACTCTAAGATATGTAGAGATGGGGATATCGGCTATAACTCACAGTCCAACAAGTCACTATGGCCGGGGCTGGGGGGGAGGGTTTCATGTCGATGTCACTCGGTTCGCCCCTGTAGCAGTTAAACTCGCCTTCAACTGGTCGCGGTGTGACTTTGAGAGGCAATACCAGACCCCGGTCGATCTTGAGTCGGCAACGATGGAACTTTCAGTACTTCTACGAGACCGCTTTGGCCGTTTCTCCCCCTATTTTGGGTTGGGGCCGAGCTATGTCTCGAGTTCCGCGCCGACAAGCGGGCCAGATCAGTTTGTTCCTGGTGGCTATGATGGCCTGGGCAAGCCCTCATACTACCACGACTACGGCTCCGGATTCGGAATGCACGTACGGGGCGGGTTTAAGTTTCACTTGTCTTCAGTTGTGCAGCTGTTCGGAGATGTCAGATGGCAAAGTGTACGACCGTCTGTGACCCTAACTTTCATCGAATTCCCTTCGCTGCGCACGTACGATCGGGAAGTGAAGTATGACTTTGACGCCCTGCAGATCTCGGTCGGAGTTTCTGCTGCTCCAAAGATTGGGCGCTAGGTACTAGCTTGCTTTGTGGTACACCTTGCCTTTGAGGGGCATGGTGATTGAATTGCCAGTGATGCTTCTTTTCGGCAATGCCAGGTTGTCGCACAGCCGTGGGGCGTTCGTATCGCTAAGACAACATGGGGGTTCGAATTCCTCTACTTCCGATCGTTACGATTGCTCTCGATCTGCTGCTGTATCGCTTCAATCCGGGCTCTCAACACGGCCAGTTCGCGCTCCAGAGCATCGATATCAAATGACTCACTGTCGACACGGTCACCGTCGCCGCCCGGCGACGTCAGTCCGCCCAGGTCAGCCGAACCACCACCACCCTGCGTCTTCACCGGCGGCGGTACCGGGTCTACCTGTCCGTAGGCGGTCGGGAAATACACCAGGTTGAACTGCATGTCGGCCACAGTGATCGAACCGGAATACTCGTAGGCCAGATAGTAGTACGTGTACGAACCGGCAGACGGTACCGTAAACATGCTGGTCATCCCGAAAGGTGTGGAGTAAACGCCCGACGGTGCCGGTGAGTCAATCTGGAAATCAAGATCCTGATTTCCCGGCAAGGCGTTCGGTACATTGGATATCCCAACAGTCGCATACGACCTGGTGCCGGTGGTGTGGCCCGGCAGAGTAGCTATTCGCCCGTGGGCAACGGCCATAACGTAGCCGTCGGCGGGACAGTCAATTGTCAGGCTGCACAGCACGGTATAGGCCGTGTCAGCCAAATACACGTAGTAGGCACCGCTGAAGGCCGCCACTCCCGGTTCATTGAGTATTTCACGTGACTGCACGGCATCGTCGGGCAAAGCTACAGCACTGTCGCCGGATTCATGCGGGCGAAAGGAAGTGCTGCCCGCGGTGCCGATGTCGCCCAGCACGAGGTTTTCTGCTATCGTCAGGTCCGAGGTAATTGTCCCGCCCTCAGCGCCATCAACGGTGCCCGTTCGGAACGAGTACGGCACCGAGATCAGACGGGTACGCGGCGCAATCTCGGCGGTCGAGTCCACGGTGATGCCCAGCCAGCACCCGGCGTAGTCAAAAATGGCCATGCTCAGCGGAGATCCGTTGGAGCCGAGTTGAGCCGAAAAACAGCCGCCGGTCGTCGTGACTGTTTGCGACTCCTCCCAGCGGACAATGTCGTTTTGATCGTAAATTCTGAACGTTATGCTGTGATGTGTGTCTGCCACCGGATAGCCGTTCTGATCAGTGAGGCAGCCCTGGTAATTCATAGTTCCGGGTACATCTGCGGCTGTGGATACCGCGATGGCGGCCAGAGTTACCACCAGCAGTACTGTCCAATATCTTCTCAAGCTAAGCATTCATTCTTCCCGCTTTGCATCGATCTGGTTCTGAGTGATTCATGCCTTTTGATAAGATCGGCAAAATGGCCGCCCTGGCAAGGGAATATGGCAACGATGGGACAACAATCTCCAGGAGCCTGTGTCTCAATCCGGAACGGCGGTACTCGGACGGGAGGGTCAACGCTACTGTAGCTGCTACTGCCCGCTAGCGTCGAAAGCGATCCTGTATGCCTGCGAAGTGGGGGTCGAGCATGACCAGTTTGGCCGTCAATCCGTCGTGGGCCTTCAGCGATGCCTCCACCGCCTTCACCGCAGCGTCATCGTCGCCGAGCAGCATGTGACAGCGGGCGATATTCGCCAGGAGTTCACCGTTATCCGCTGCTGCTGGCTCCAGATTGTCAAGCAACTCCACCGCTGCGTGCTTCTGGTCCAGTCCCGCCATGGCTAAAGCCCTGAACACCTGTACCTGCGGATTACCGGCGCCCGGAGCCTGCTCGCCCGTGAGGTGATCAATCACGGCTGTGAAATGCACCGCTGCGGCCTCGCTCTGCCCGGCCGACAGGTCCATATATCCCAGGAAGTAGTGAGCCACGAAGGGGAAGTAGTCCTCGGCTATGGACTGTTCGAATGCCTGACGTGCCGGTACATAGTCCTCCGACACGAGATGAGCGAAGCCGGCATCGATGAAACAGTTGGGATCACCCTTGTATCGACAGCCCAGTTCGAGATTGACAATCGCGGCATCAAGTAGCGCCAGCTTGAGATTGACCACGCCGAGTTCGTAGTAGGCGCGTCCATAGTCCGGTCCCAGTTCTATCGCCCGTTGCAGCGTGGACAGTGCGATAGTGTACTTCCCGTTCCCCATGTGAAGCTGACTGAGCAGCAGCAGGGTTTCCAGGTCGGTCGGCGCCAGTTCCAGCGCCCGGCGCGCCCAGTCCAGGGCTCCGTCGTAGTCGCCCTGCGCCTTTTTCAGCCATCCCAGCGTCCGGTACCCGACCGCATACTTGGGATCAACACCAATAGCCTTGAGCATACACTGCTCCGCCTGCTGCAGACTGCCCGTGAACATATGGTACCGACCCAGCGCCCGGTTGCCCTCGGCCAGGAGCGGTTCCAGCTGCAGGGCGCGTTCGGCGTGTTCGCGAGCCCGGGCAATCCCTTCGGCGCTGCGATCATAGTAGGCCATGTACTTGAATATGTAGAGGTCGGCCAGACCGGCATGGGCCAGGGCGAAGTCCGGTTCTACATCCAGCGCCCGCCGATACATCTGGTGAGCAAACTCAAGCTCCTCCGGCTTGTTG
>JAHIVM010000443.1 GCA_018816665.1 Candidatus Zixiibacteriota bacterium | reverse complement strand
GGACGGTTATCTCCATGAGGTCGGTCGCGGCCACCGAGAGGATCTGTTGTCCCTTGCGACCGGCGTTAGCGGTACCTGCAAACGGAGCCGTGATCACCTGGGCATCGGTCTGCTCCTTCAGAAAGGCCAATTGTGCTTCCTGCTTCTCCATCTGGCGGCGCAATACCGCTTCTTCTTCCGGTTTGGGCGGAGCGGTCAGCAGGGCCAGAGACGATCGTCGATTCACCAATTCGGCCTCGGCCACTTCGACCTCGGCGTTTTTGGCCTCAAGTCGCTCTTTCGTTTCCAACTCACGAGCGACCATTTCTGCCGTCCGGTTCTGGTCCCGACGAAGCTGGCTGAGATTGGCCAGGGCGGCATCAATCTGTGCCTGAGCCTCGGCCACGGCCTCCGGCTTGGGCGGTGCCTGCAGCAGGGCCAGTTGCCCTTCCAACTGGCTCAATTCGGCGCGGGCGGCTTCCATCTCTCGCTTGATCTGATTGGAGGTGAGCATGGCGATGGTGTCGCCAACCCCTACCGCATCACCTTCCTTGACAGTCAGCAGCAAGTCGAGCGCCGCGAGGTCCGTCGAGGCCATCTGCAGATAACTGGTCTGGTTGCCCGGATTGGTCCCACGATGCAGTTCGCGACACTCGAGCAATCCAAAGTCGGTCAGGGCCAGGGAGAATTCAGCGATGGGTCGCAGGGTAATGTCACCACCGACCCGCTGGGGGAACTTCACGACGAGCAGGACCACGGCCAGCGCAATGAGCAGGATCGCGTACGTGATGAGCCGTACGGGCTGTTTGCTGAGACGTCCCATATACCTGAAGTGTTTACCTATACCGATTATCAGGTTTTTGATGTTCCGGCGTATAATAACCACAACGGCCGCAAACAACAACAGCAAACCGAACGGGCCCATCTTGTCATACAGGAAGCGCCCGATCAGCGTCAGCATATAGCCCAACAACGCGGTCGAATACACAAGGGCAAGCACTCCGTAGGCTATGAATGCCCGGCGTTCTTTGGCAGTGGTGGCAACCGTTTCCACCGGCCAGCCGAGTAGCCGTCGCCGCAGCAGATTGCCCAGGTAGTGGAACGCTTTAGCTCGCAGATTCGGGATTTCAAGGTAGTCGGACAGCAGATAGTAGCCATCGAGTTTGATCAACGGATTGAAATTGATCACATAGTTGATCCAGTTGACCGTCACCAGCATCCAGGCCACATCGTTGACGAGCAACCCGGGGGTGGTAATACGCCACAGAATCACGGACGCAACCAGCAGCATCAACTGAAAATACGGTCCGGCCAGAGTAACGGCCAGACGATGGCTTTTCTTCCGGAACAGCCAGGCGTCCGACAGGTCACAGTAGAAACAGGGCTGGAAGTACAGCAATAGGAAGCCCATCTCCCGCACTTCTCCCCCGTACACACGGCAGATAATCGCATGCCCGAACTCATGAACGGCAATCATGATAAACGTGCAGAAGATGAATGTCGCCAACCACTCAAGCGTCCACAGATCCGACAGGTTCACCCAGAAGGCGCTGGCGTTGGCCGCCATCACCCCAAGCCCGAACAGCGCCGCCACGGCCGCCAGCGTGAAAAAAAACGGCGTATGAAACGGACGGTACAGTCGGCTCAGAAACTCGAGAACACGTCCCGGATTGAAGCCCCGTATTTTAACGAACAGGAACCGTCCGGCGGTCGAATCCTTCTTCCTGGAACCGTAACTGGCGCGATTCAGTGACTGCTCACTGCGGGAGTTGTCCAGAAACACCAGCTTATCCATGACCCCGATAAACTGCTCCACCGCCGCAGCGTCGATATTGAAATTGAATTTTTCGCGGAATCTACGGGCCACATCCTCGGGCGAGGTCTCGCCGTCAAGTTGACGCACCAGCCAGAACTCCGGCTCCCGGAGACGGAAGTAGGCTCCCAGCACGGGGTCCTTGACGGTGTACACGGTCTGGCCGTCGATCTCAGAGGGCGACGACACCAGGTCCGCGCGCAATTTGGCATAGCCAGGCATAGCCCAATGTAGGTGGTTTGACCCCGGCGGGCAAGATTGTGTGTGACGGGAAACCGGTCGGGTTATCGACGAAGCGTATCGAGCAGGCGCTTATTATAGTAATCGATCAGGTTCTCGCGACGGAGCACGCCGATCACCACATCGGTATTTTCCGGGGCCACGACAGGAATCAACACAAAATCCCGCTGGCCGAAGAGCGCATAAGCCTGCTCCAGATCGTCTTCAGTAGTCAGGACAATCGGATCGGGTGACACCAGATCCTGAGCGATAACCAGTTGATCCAGGGCCCGCTCGGTAATCAGATTTCTGATATCCTGGAAGGAAAGCACGCCTTTGAGCTTGCCGCCCCGATCGGTTACCATGAAGTATGACTCGGTGGACCGCTCGATAATATGGAAGATGTCGGACAGGATAGTCGAGGCACCAATGGTCTCAAACTCCGTGGTCATCACCTCGGAGACCTTGTGGGCTTTCAGGACATTGATATCGCGGCCACCGCGAAGATCGATACCGCGTTTGGCGAGTTTGACCGTGTAGATGGAATGCGAAAATAGCCGTCCGGCTACCAGCACCGAAAACACTACCGTGACCATTAACGGCAGGATGATCCGGTAGTCCGAGGTCATCTCAAAGATTATGAGCAGGGCCGTGATAGGCGCGTGGGTGGCCCCCGCCACTATGCCTGCCATGCCCACCAGGGCGTAGGC
>JAHIVM010000442.1 GCA_018816665.1 Candidatus Zixiibacteriota bacterium | reverse complement strand
GACGGTCACGCCCAGTGTTGACAAATCCGTGGACAAGGCGGCGCCGGGCTTTGCCGGGGAATGGGAAGTAACCGGAACCGCCGGGGTGGAGATTTCCCTGGATTTCACGTTGCCGGATTCATTGAGCCATGAATTGGACAGCGTGGGGTTGCGGATCGACTTCAATAGCACGGATGTATCATACGACGACGGCAGCGGTGGACAGTTGTCGCCGACCGGTGTGATTGATCCCAACGGTCCCACGGCTACCGATCTCGGCGGCGGGGGACAGCTTTCCGTGTGGATCGGCGGTACGGTCCATCCGACCCTGTCGCAGACAGGCGGCAACTATGCCGCGGATATCATTCTGACGGTAGCGTACACCGGCAGTTGAGGAAACAGACTGCCGTCCAACGGTCCCAAGTGCTGTCTTGACAATCGTGCGACGCATGGTATTATGCTAAGGTACCAACCTTTCAGCATAGGCTACCAGATATGCGTCGGTTTTCGTGTATTCTGTACCTGCTAATCATGTGTGCCAGCACGCTGGGGGGCGAAAGCGAAGCGCCTCTTTGCCATCGTGCGGCAGCATCGATTCGCGCCACCGCAACCGTGATTGCGCCGCTGGGCGTGGGGAATATCGGCCATGATCCGGTGATTGATTCCCCAGCCGGTGTGTACCGAGTGCAGTATCCTGCGACTGGCTCCGTGCTGCTCCAGGTGTCGGGCGACTCGCTCACAACAACCCAGATTGCCCTTTCGGCCGGGGACGCTTTCGCCGAGTCGGGGGTGACGTTACTCGAGAGCCGAGGGTATACTTCGCTGATTCGTCTGGATGCTTTCCGGGCCCACCGGGAGCAAAGCGGCCGCACGGTCACGCTCACGCTGATTTATTCCGAAAACTGATCCCAGGTCTGTTTCAGGTGTTTAAGTTGACGAACCGGCGTGTGCCGGGTACGTTGACCGGTAGCAGTTGGTGAACACCGGGAGTTACAATGCGATCGATATACATCCCCATGGTTCTGGTGATCCTGTTGATGGTGTGCGCCGGATCGGGGAATGCCCAGACCATCACGATCAACAATGACCTGAGTTTCGGCAATGTGTTTCCCGGCATCCCGAAAGTGGTGTCCAAGGCCACGGCCGGATCGGCCGCCGAGTTTCATGTTTCGGGCACGGCCGGCAACGAGGTCACTATTGATTTCACCCTGCCCACCTACATGAATCTTTCCGGCGCGAATATGCAGATGATTTTCCATACCACCGACTGCGCCGTCGACTCATCGGCCTCGCCCGACCAGAGCAATCCCGGGGCGGACAACCTCAATCCCTGGCACACCATCACCTACCGGCTGGGCTCCACCGGACTGACCATCTGGCTGGGGGGAACGGTGGTTCCTAAACTCATCCAGACCAACGGCTCTTACGCCGCGTCAATTGTGTTGACGGTGGCCTATACCGGCAGCTGATTCTCGTTTCATTCCGAAAAGCGCTGTTCATTCCCTCATCAAAAAACGAGCGGTTTCCACTCTGTGACAGCCATTGTGTAGTGGTGTTCGAATATCGGGCGATCATCAGAGCAGATGGTTGTTGTACCGTCCTGTCCCGGTGACACTTCGGGCCAGGACGTTAACCTGATGGAGCACCTCATGGAGCGTAAACAAGTGAACGGACTTTCGGGCAAACTGGCCGTCGCGGCATTGCTCACTCTTTTTGTATTGCCGATGTCCTCGGCCTTCGGCCAGGATGTTGCCACCGGCCAGGCGATCGCCAATGTTCTGGCGGCCCTGTCCATTACGGCTACGACTGATCTCGACTTCGGCAACGTGTACCAGGGCGTGGCGGTTACGGCTGCCAAGGACAACAGCACGGTTGGTACAACTGCCGGCGTGTTTACAATAACAGGCGAGGCAGCCGCCGAAATCTCCGTCTATATGGTCCTGCCCGCTTACCTGGCAACGGTGTCGGGCGACGACCGGATGACTGTTTCCTTCAATACTACCGATGCGGCCTACGACAACACCGGCAATGTTGACCCGGCCGCTTTTGGCGGCGGTGTGGCGAACGTTGATCCCAACAACTGGACCACGGCCCCGACCGATGTAGGCGCCGGTGGTACGTCAGCAATCTTCCTCGGTGGCCGGGTGACGCCGTCGGTGAACCAGGCCGCAGGACCGTATTCCGGTGACATTACCGTCACGGTGGCCTATACGGGCACCTGATCCCGACAGCAAATGACAGATGTTACAGAGGGCGCCGGCGCCCTCTTTTTTTGTGCCTGAAACACCGGAGCCGGATCGGCCGGAACCGGTCAATCCGGCATCTCTGTTGCCTCCCAATATGTTAGCTCGATGCTCTCATTTGAAACAGATGTTCTGGTGAGAGTCCTACATCCCCCGGTCGGGGTCGCGAAAACCCTTGCAAATTGCGAATATTTTTGTGCTGATCTGTTAAGAAAATGAACTGGTTGACGATTAAACAGATACCGGAAAGGTTAAGAAGGTCTGATCGAGAATATTGTGCATCGCATGCACACGGATTTGGAGCAACGCAATGAACGCTAAACAAGGATTGTTTAGACTACCCCGCATCCTGGGGACAGTAGCTGTCCTCGCTGCATTAATGTTGCCGTCAACGGCTACCTCGCAGGATGTTGCGGTGGGTCAGGCAACGGCAACCGTATTGGCGGTTCTGGCCGTTTCGGCTACTACCGGGTTGGATTTTGGCAACGTGTATCAGGGAGTCTCTGTTACCGCGGCCAAGGATAACAGCACGACCGGTACGGCCGCGGGAGTGTTCACCATCACCGGCGCCGCCAGTGCCGACATCGCCGTCTACATGCAGATGCCGGAGTATCTGGCGACCTCGAGTGGCGACGACCGCATGGTGATTTCGTTCAATTCGACGGATGCCGCGTTTGATACGACCGGCAACGTCGACCCGGCGTCCTTCGCCACCGGCGTTGCGGATGTCGACCCCTACAACTGGGGGGCAGCCGCGACCAATGTCGGTTCGACCGGCACCTCGGCCATCTTCCTGGGTGGCGCAGTGATTCCGTCGGTGAACCAGACGGCCGGAGCGTACACGGGTGACATTATAGTGACGGTGTCCTACATCGGCACCTGATGGGGTCGGGAATCCGCAAGTGGTTTGAAAATAACAACGTAGGTCATAAACAGGGACGAAATGCTCAGGCGTTTCAAGGAGCTTAAGATGCAAAGAGCAACACGAAAGGGGCTAAGCCGACTTCTGGTAGGATTGCTGGCTGTGGCAGTGCTCTCTATTCCAACCGCGACCAATGCACAGGATGTTGCAAACGGTCAGGCATCAGCCACGGTTCTGGCCATCCTGGCAGTCGCTGCCACCACCGGCCTGGACTTCGGTAACGTCTATCAGGGCGTTCCGGTAACGGCTGCGAAAGACAACAGCACCACCGGTACGGCGGCGGGCGTGTTCACCATTACCGGCGCAGCCAGTGCCGACATTGCCGTGTACATGCAGATGCCGGAGTATCTCGCGACCACATCCGGAGATGACCGTATGGTGATCTCATTTAACTCAACGGATGCCGCGTTTGATACCACCGGTAACGTCGACCCGGCGGCCTTTGCTACCGGTGTTGCCGATGTAGATCCCTATAACTGGGGTGCTGCCGCGACAAACGTCGGTTCAACAGGAACCTCGGCGATCTTCCTGGGCGGTGCTGTACTGCCGTCCGTGAACCAGACCGCCGGCGCATATTCCGGCGACATCATTGTGACGGTGTCGTATATCGGAACCTGATACTTGTAGCCAGTCGTAGCCGATCTGAGCTATACTTGAGAAAAGATTAGTTTGCGGCCGGACAGGATGTTCCGGCCGCAAACCGATTTCAGCGTTAGTGTCACAGCATAGGATGAGAGTGATATGAGAGAAGCGCACCTTTCAAGGTCTTCAGTGAGATGGTTTCCCCGGTGGACAACCGTGGCGGCCGTTTTGCTGTTTTTGGTACCGGCCTTTGATGCCCTGGCCGGAGTACTTGTCGCCCCGCCGGTAGTGATCCTGTCCGACAAAGGCCGGACCGGTCGCATTACCGTTCAGAACACCGCTACCACCCCCCGTGAAGTGACGATCAACTTTGCTTTCGGTCTGCCCGAATCGGACAGTCTGGGCAATGTGTCGGTCTTGCTTCAGGACAGTGCCATCACGGATCCGTTTTCCTGCGTGGGCTGGGTCAAGGCGTTCCCGCGACGGTTGATCCTGCAGCCGAACAGCCAGCAGGTGGTTCGCTTTGTTGCCAAACCACCGAAGGACCTGGCAAACGGAGAGTACTGGTCGCGGGTGGTGGTGCAATCAAAGGAGAGCGAGGCGGCGGTACCAACGTCGGACCCCGAGCAGGCCATTACGGCCAAAATCAACATGATCATGCAGACGGCGATTATGCTCAAGTACCGCCAGGGCGATGTCTTTGCCCGCCTGGAACTGCAGGACACGCAGGTCGAGGATCATGATTCCACGGTGCAGGTCATGCTTGATCTGAAAAGCCAGGGGACAGCCTCGTACATAGGCGTGTTACACTGCCGCCTTCGCGACGCCAACGGTAAACTGGTCGGCAGCGACAATCTGCAGCTTGCCGTCTACCGCCACCTCCGCCGTCGCTTCGTATTCCCGGTTGTCGGGGAAGACTTTGTTAAGCCCTACCAGGTGGAAGTGGAAATCACCAGTAAGGGACGGACCGATATTGACGCCCGTGACATGATTTACGGCAACGATATCGACTACTCAATGCTGGTGGAGTGACGGCCGGCGTCGCACCCCTCCGGGAGTACAGATATGGATGTCTTCTCCACACCCTCTGCCGGCCGCCAACGGCTTTTTCGTTGTTTCGCTCTCCTGTGCCTGATACTGGGCACGACTGTCGGTGCCGTCGCTCAGGATGAACCCTACGAGGAAATCGTGGTTGGTTTCGAGATTCCCAAGCTGGTCAAGCAGGATATGTTTGTGCAGTTCGACGGTACCACCGTCTACCTGCCGTTGACCGAGACGTTTACGTTGCTGGGATACTTCGTGGAGCCGGTCGTCACCGACAACCAGATTCGTGGCTCCCTCGTCAATCGCTCCGAGAAGTTCTCAATCAATCTGGAAACCTTCGAGTTGAAAGCTCCCGACCTGAAGTACCAGTTATTGAGTTCGGATTACTATTTCATCAACGGTGAACTCTACCTCCGCATCGACTTGTTCCAGCGGTTGTTTGCCCTGAAGATGCATTTTGAAT
>JAHIVM010000441.1 GCA_018816665.1 Candidatus Zixiibacteriota bacterium | reverse complement strand
GGGCCTGCTGCTGGTACACAACCTGTACAAACATCGCGACCGATGGCTCAGCTACCTGCTGGTTCCGGCGGTGATTGTTGGTCCCTGGCTGCTGTTTGCGTATTTCTATTTTGGGTCAATCATCCCCAACTCCGTCGCCGCCAAACTGGCCCTGTACAGCCGCTTTGGCGCCGGGAGTGTCTGGGATCGGCTGGTCTACCTGATGAGCTGGCACAATCCCCTGGGCTGGATCATGTTCGCCCTGGCGATCCCCGGCCTCTGGTGGCTGCACAAAAAGGTGTTGTCCGGCCGTCTGGAGGCGATCTGGATTCTGATGATGCTCGCGTTTTATGTATTCAGCAATACCCTCCTGTTTTTCTGGTATGTGGCGCCGTTGTATCCCGTCTACCTGCTGCTGGTTGCAGCCTCGGTGCCGTGGGCGGTGGAACGACTCAGATTCAATGTCATCCGGGAGCGTAAACTGGCGCCGTTTGTGTATGCACTGATGGTCCTGGTGTTGCTGGCGGGCTGCTACCGGCCGGTGATGTATTATCGGGACTTCCAGGAGTCTATGACTCACGTGCATCGCGAGGTGGGACTATATCTGAAAACGCGCGCCGCTGAGAACGATCTCGTGGCGGCCGAGGATATCGGCCTGATGGGTTATCTCTCCGGGTTGCGGATTCTTGATCGCGACGGTCTCGTGTCGCCCGAGGCAATCCCCTACAACCGCACCGGCGACTACCTGGGCCTGATCCAGGACTATCGTCCGGACTGGGTGGTGGCAACGAACAGCCCCATCTCAGGCTTTGTGACTGACAGTGCCTTTCTGGCTCACTACCAACAAGATACGCTCTATTCCCGGCAGGACATGACCTGCCGGGTGTTCTCCCGTCGTCCCTGAACTATTGCTGGACAAACGTGTTCCAAGTTCGTAGACTGTCGCTCCGGCGGATGCCCGGACCGGGCTGATTCGGATCGACTAAATCAATCGTTGAAACAACCGACAACATGACAAAACCTTAATTGATTGGGAAATAGAGGATTATGAAGTATCTCGTCACCGGCGGCGCCGGCTTTATCGGGTCCAATATCGTAGGCAAACTGCTGGAACTGGGACATGAGGTCCGGGTCCTGGACAACTTTTCGTCCGGCCGCATGGAGAATATCGCCGGTTTCCTAAGTGATATCGATCTTATCGACGGCGACATCCGGGACTACTGGACCGTGGTCAAAGCGGTGGAGGGGATAGACTACATCCTCAACCAGGCCGCGTTGCCGTCGGTCCCCCGCTCGGTGGCCAACCCGCTGACCTCGAACAACGTCAATATCGACGGTTTCCTGAACGTGTTGGAAGCCGGACGTCAGGCGGGCGTGAAGAAGTTCGTAACCGCGTCGTCATCGTCGGTCTACGGCGAATCCGAGGAACTGCCCAAGCACGAGGGCATGGTGCCGAGTCCGCTTTCACCGTACGCGGTGACCAAGCTGACCAACGAATACTATTGCCGGGTCTACTGGAATTTGTACAAGTTTCCAACCTGCTGCCTGCGCTACTTCAATATCTTTGGCCCCAAACAGGACCCCAAAAGTGCCTACGCGGCGGTCGTCCCGAAATTCATCACCAGCCTGATGCGTGGCAAACAGCCGATCGTGTTTGGCGACGGTGAGCAGTCGCGCGACTTCACGTATATCGACAACGCGGTCCAGGCCAACCTGCTGGCGGCGGAGAACAAAGACATGGTCGGCACGGCTTACAATGTTGCCTGCGGCGGTCAGTTCACGCTCAACCAGTTGCTGGACAAACTGCGCGGGATAATCGGCGTGGACATCAAAGCGCAGTATGATCCGCCGCGTGTGGGTGATATCATGCATTCATTTGCCTCGATTGACAAAATCAAAAAGCACGGGTACAAACCGACTGTTGATTTTGATGAAGGTCTGAAACGCACCGTGGAATTTTTCAAGGGCTGAGTGAGTTGTTGCTTACAGGTAGATAACGGTCGCGATTCTGCAATATCAATTGCTCGTGTCCGCCGATATGCACACGTCTTCCTCGGAAGAAGCCGGGGAAGATAGGTTCTGCGAGTCGTATTTGGAGGAGGGAGAGCATACCCACAATGAATGCGCTCAAGGATGCGATGCAGTCACGTCCAATCACCCTTCTTTTTGCCTACTATGTATCGTTATTAGTCTTCCTGATGGCTTCTTTCTACCCTGAAGGACGCATCTGGGGTCTCAATTGGTGGGCGTATTATCCGCTTCCTTTGCGATTGGGGTTCTTCGCTATTGGCGCGCTGATCCCCCTTATGGTGAAGCCTCTGATGCGCCAATGGCGAACTGATAAGAGGGACCGTCGAAGGATATCATGGTCGCTTCTCTCAGTGTGTGTTGTCCTTTCATTCGCGACTTTGTTCTATTTCTTGCGTGCTGAAACGTTTTTCCTGGGTGATGGCTACCAGGTTCTGGCGCGTCTGGCCGAGGGCGGAACGCCCGTGCGGGCATGGCAACCCGGCCTGTATTTGGTATTGGACAGTCTGCACGGTCTGTTTGACATGGAGGGCCAACCGACCGCGCTCCGGACTTTTCGCACGGTATCATGGAGCTCGGGGACACTGATGCTTGTATCTATTTTGTTCGTGGCAGCCCGTCTGTACGAAAGCAATCGAGATCGACTCCTGTTTTCACTGGGAGTCGCGTCCGGGGGATACATGTTGCTTTCTTTCGGGTACGTGGAGAACTACCCGCTTTTTGCCCTATCGGTCACGGTATTTGCATTTGTTGGACTGCTTTCGGCACTTGACCAGTGGAATCGTTGGGTCGTTGTGCTGCCGTTGATGTTCGCCTGTACTCTCCATCCGTTTGGAGTCTTCCTGGCCCCGGCTGCTGTCTACATTCTATGTCGCAACACTACCTTGAGTTCGTGGTTAGATGCACTTCGGCCATTGACAAAGGGGAGCTTGATCGCGGCACTGACCCTGCTACTTACGCTGTTTTTCACACATCTCTATGTTGACAATTATGTCATTAGGTTTGCCCTGCTACCACTCTGGCCCAACGAATTTGCTGTCGATGGCTACTGGCTGCTGTCTTTTTCGCACATGGCAGACTATGTCAATCTTCTGTTTCTGCTTCTACCGGGTCTTGCCCTGGTGTTGGCGAGCATTACGACATCACAGCTCCGCTATCTTGGCACCCAACCAGACACTCGATTCCTGCTCGTTTTGCTGGCGGGATGCGGGGCGGCGGCATTCGCTTTTGATCCGAAATTGGGTATGCCGAGAGATTGGGATCTCTTTTCCTTTGTCGGTGTGCCACTGGCTGTGCTTGGTACGCGTTTCCTTCTGTACGAAGACAGTCGCACGAAACAGAACGGTCTGCGCGCGACGCTGGCAGTGGTGTTGGCGCTCCTGATCCTGCTGCCTCGGGCCGGCAGTATTGCTTCCCAACCGCGTTCCGTACAACATGCCTGGAACTACGCAAATCTTGACGAGCTCAAGAGCCGATCTGCTCGCTTTGCACTACTTCAGCACTTCGAGCGGAAAGGTGATAGAAGCGCAATAGACAAACTGCGGACTGAGTGGACGCGGATATTCTCCATGGAGCGCTTGTTTGACAGTGCCGGTGTGCGTGCAGCGGAGGGGGACAACAAGGGTGTGATCGACGCTCTGGCTCGGATTGTTCAAGCCGATCCCCTGAATCATGTAGGCTGGTACAATCTGGGGTTGCGCTACCTGAAGGGCAATCAGAACGACTCGGCACTGTATTGTCTCCGCGTCTCGGACGGCCTCAATCCGAACAACTACGATGTCAATATGCACCTCGCTACTTGCTACGCCAGGATGGATGAATTCGATCTGGCAGAGGAGGCTCTGTTCGATGCCTATGCTATTGACACCACGAATGTCGATCCGTTACTGGCATTGTCCAACCTGTACAAGCGGTCGGGTTCGGAGACGATGTACGTCAGTACTTTCCTTAGAATAGCAGACCGCGAAGATGCCCCGGTACAGTTCCTCTTTGGAGCCGCCGAGTTGCGCATTAAGGTAGGTGATTTTCAGGCCGCTGCGAATGGGTATTCCCGCGCCATGAGCAAGGGGCTTGATAGCGCTCTCGTGCGACAGCAGGTGGCGAATCACCCGGAGTTGGGCGAATACCTGCGTTTCCCCGACGAGTAGGCAATTCGCGAGACTTTTCAGAACCCACACTGCCACAAAATGGCAGGCTCAATCCTTATATTTAGGCAAGGGCCTCTGCCAACCACATATCAGCCGCACAGCCATTAGCCCGTCCAGCTATCTGTTCCCTGGGGGCGCGCACAGCAAGTTAGAGGCACGGCTAAGAGTTTCGAAGTTATTTGGCGGGGGGCACCATCGCCTTGGTGTGGACACCCTGTAGATATACCAGACCTCGTGGGACAGTTTGTGCCGGAGATACAACCATCGTGTGGCAGTCTCTCTCCGGCGGCGGAATCACCCTTACAGACAACGACTACACTCTTAGAGGTACACTTGGCCAGACCGCGACTAGATACGTTGCCGGTGGTGGCCACATGTTGGAAAACGGATTCTGGTCTCGGGCCTGGTCCGAGGGACCCTGCTGTATTGGCATCAGAGGGAACGCGGATGGG